>CAYRHV010000035.1:0-14378 GCA_964424045.1 uncultured Ottowia sp.
CCGGGCGCCACGTGGTGCAGTTGCGCGACGCAGCCGGCACGGTGCTCGACCAGCGGCGCATCGAGGTACGCGGAGCGCAAGCCCGGGTCGACCCCAGCCGGCACTGACGCCGACCGGCGCCAGCTCGACCGGCGGCGCGACGGTCATCGACGGGCCGCGGGCGCCTTGGCCTGAATCCGGCAGTTGACCGCCTGGGAACCTGTCGGAAAGCGCATGAACATTGAGCTTGGCCGTTTTGATCACGCTCACCGGTTGGGTGAGCGCGCTATGCACCCACCAGCACCCCCCTTCACCGCGCCATGCGGCGTTGCTCGTCGTGGCGCACACCAGTGCGCGGCCTCCTCGCGTCTTGCCTGGCACGCCGCGGGTGGCACTGGCAGGCACATCCGACTGCCGGATTCAGGCTCAGTCATCGCGCACGCCAGGCGTCGCACGCTCTCACCTCGGGCTCTGGAGCAGCCGGGGCGAAACGTCGTCCACGTCGCTCTCGGCCAGCAGCAGCTGCGCGCCGCTGGCGCCGGTGCGGGCAAAGTGCATGGCGTGGTCATGGGTGAGCACGACCACGCTGCCGACGGGCAGCTGCTGCAGCTTGCTGGCGTCGAACTGGTCGCCCATGGCGAGCTCGAGCTCGCCGGCCAGCACGGTGACCACGACGACCCGGCCCTCTGCCACTTCGCCATGGGGCGGCAGGTCCTTGCTGGCGGGCAGCCAGGCGCGCTTGAGCACCACCTTGCCGGCGTCGTGCGAGAGCAGCTGGAGGCTGCTGCCGTCGGCCATTTTCTGCACCTGGTCGGGCCGATGGATGTTGCCGTCCTGCGCCTGGGCGGGGGCGGTGGACAGCGCCAGGGCAGTGGTGGCAGCCAGCAGTGCGAGGGTTTTCTTGAGTGTCATGAGCGCATCCTTTGCGGTGGGTGAAAACAGGTGGGGGTTCCTGGCATGACCGGGCAGGCCGTCAGAACGACTTGGTCAGGAACAGGTTGATCGAACGCTCGGCGCCGGGCATCTGGGCATAGGGGGCGTAGCGACGATTGGTCAGGTTGTTCAGTTCGGCCACCAGGTTGAAGCCCTGGCCCAGCTCGGCATGCGCGCGCAGGTTGAGCGTGCCGTAGCCGGCGGCCGAGCCGATCAGGTCGCCGGCCTCGTCGCGCAGGCGCACCTTGCTCTCGCCGCGCACGAACAGGTCGACGCTGCCGGCCGCGCGGCCCCAGCTCCAGTCCTTGCGCAGCCCGATGCGGCCGGCGAAGCTGGGCGAGCCGCCGTCGCTGGTGTGGTAGCCGTTGCCGTAGCGCAGCTCGCGGCGCATGGCGGCGAACGAGGTGTAGGGCGTCAGGCCCCACACGCCCAGGGCCTGTTCGGCATACAGCTCCACGCCCGTGCTGCGGGCAGTATCGACGTTCTGGTAGGTGCCCGTGGTGCCGGTGGCCACGGTAGCGATGTAGTCCTTCGAGCGGGCGTGGAACACGGTGGCGTCGAGCACGGTGCCTCCGTCGGCGTAGCGCGCACCCAGCTCCCAGGTGGTCGAGGTCTCGGGCTTCAGATTCGGGTTGCCGGTCAGCGTGGTGCCGCCGCCGGTGGTGGTCAGGAACAGCTGGCCCAGCGTCGGATAGATGTAACCCTGCGAGACGTTGGCGCGCAGCGCCAGGCGCTTGGCCGGGCTCCAGACCAGGCCGGCCGAGCCCAGCAGCAGGCTGTCGCTGCTGCGGCTGGTGGCGCGGGGCGTGCCATCGACGGTAGACGCGCGGTGGTCGGCGCGCACGCGGTACCAGCGCCCGCCCAGCGTGGCGGTGAACTGCTCGTTCAACGCGATCTCGTGCTGGCCGAACGCCGACAGCGTGCGCGTCCTGGCGTCGTCGTAGCGCAGCGAGGTGGTGGTCACACCGGGCGGCGTGCGCGTGGTGTCGGTGGTCTTGTCGGCCTGCAGGCCGTCGTCCTCCCATTCCAGGCCGGCCACGGTGCGGCTGGCGGCGGAGAACTTCATCTCGGCGCGCAGGTTGGCGCCGCTGGTGGCCTGCTCGTCGATCGAGGTGGACAGCACGCGAATGCGCATGGGTCCGGCCGCCACGTTGACGTCGTTGCGAAAGTCGCGCTCGATGGTCTGGTGGTGGAGGCTGGCGCTGAGCCGGGTCAGCCACGGCGCCAGTTCGGAGCCCTCGTAGAACAGCGAGGTCTTGCGCAGGTCGCGGTGCGGCAGCGAGATCAGGAAGTCGGGCTGGCCGACGTAGACGTTGGCGGCCAGGTCGTAGGCCTGGGCCTTGAGGCCGAAGTAATGCCGGCCCAGTCGGTAACCGAGGTGGCCCGAAACGTTGCGGTCTTCGACGTTGGAAGGGCTCAGCTTGCCGTCCGGCGTGCGGCGGTCGCCCTGCCGCATCTTGCCGACGCTGAGGATGTAGTCCAGCGCGCCCGGCCCGGCATCCACGGTGCCGGCGGCGCTGGCCGACAGGCGGTGCCCGCGCGTGGCTGACAGGTAGCCCGCGCTGGCGGTAAGCGCAAAGGGCTTGGCTGCGCCCTTCTTGGTGATGATGTTGATCACGCCGCCGATGGCGCTGCTGCCCGAGACCACCGAGGAGGCGCCGCGCACCACCTCGATGCGCTCGATCGTGGTCGGATCGACCAGCACCGGCTGGCCGTAGTTGGTGTGGTCGGTGAGCTTCTGGCCATCGATCAGGATGGCCACGCGGCGTGCCGTCTCACCGCGGATCGAGATGCGCTCGATGCCCTCCTCGCCGATCTGCACGCCCGGCACGTCGCGCAGCAGGGTGGCGATGGAGACCGGCGCCGTATAGGCGATGTCTTCGGCCGAAATCACCGTGATCGACGCCGGGCTGCGCATGACCTCGGTCGGCAGGCCGGTGCCCACCACGGTCACTGTCTCCAGTTCCGAAACCGGCCTGGACTCCTGCGCCAGCGAGCCAGCCGCCATGCACACACCCAGGCCCAGCACGGCCATGCCTTGAAAACGCCCCATACAAGATCCTTCCGCTTGATGCCAAGTAACAAGTGCCTGGACCTGGCGAAGGCTGGGGAGGCGGTGAATATAAATGCGAATGATTCGTATTTGCAGTATACGCGATCCGGGACCGATTGCGTCTCCCCGGTTGCGGTTGACCGCCGCGAGCGCAGCAGAAGTGCCCATCGACGAGCGTTCACACCGAAGGGGCAAATCGGCTTTTCGCCCTTCGCGCTTCAGTGATCCATCGGGCCTTGCGCTCCAGTCGAGTCAGGGCAACGCCGAACCAAGCCCTCGCGCGCTGCACATCACTGGGACTTGCTCAGCGTCGCCTCAGGCTTGACGACACGGCCCCCATGGCCGCGCAGCAAGCCATGCGTGGGCACCCGTGAGTGATCAGGGTCGTCCCTCTGGGCTCACGCTCAGCCAAGCGGGACAACCGACTGCGCGTGCGCGCCAGGCCGGGCCATCCCCATCGCTGCCGTGCTCGCCTGGTACCTGCCAACCCAGCTGACTCAATGGCAGCCCGAAGGCCGCGGAGCAGGCCATGCCAGTGCACCCGTGACCAAAGTCTCCCTGGGCTGGGCCCTGACCAAACAGGGCAATCGACTGCGCGTGAGCGCTTAGCCGAGCCGCCCTCATCGTTGCCATGCCCGCCGAGCGTGCAACCCTGTTGTGCCCATCGCTTTCGATGGGCACCCGAAGGCCACGGAGTAGGCCATCCCAGTGCACCCGTGACCAGGGTCCCCCTGGGCTGGGCCTGACCAAGCAGGGCAATCGGCTGCGCGCCGCAGCCTGAGCGGGCGCAGGACAAGGCGCGGGCCGCAGCCAATGCTGGCGGCCTTGGCAAGGCGCGCAACGCCGTCATGTGCTCGCTCAGGCTGTGGCCCTTCGGGTGAGTGCCTGGCCGGGCCGCCCTCATCGTTGCCGTGCTCGCCGGGTGCCCAACCCGGCTGCGCCCGCCGCCTCGATGGCAGCCCGGCCAGGCGCTCACGCGCAGTCGATTGCCCTGCTTGGTCAGGCCTTGTGCGTCCCCCTTCCAGGGGGAAGGAGCGCAGCGACATAGGGGGTACTTGATCTCACGCCGGCATCGACAAGCGCAGCCCCCTGGAACGCAGCGCGCCGGCCAATTCGTGCGTGGCCTGCTCCAGCGTCTTGCGCAGAGGCCGCTCGGCCAGCCATTGCAGGTGCGCCTGCAGCAAGGAAGGCGAATTGTTCTGCGACGCCGCAATGAGCGTCAACATGCGGACTTCGTCGGCCGTCAGGCGATCGCTCAGGGGCGGGTTGACCAGCAGGCAGCGGCGTTGTGCCAGCGCCAGGGCACACAAAAAGGTGCAGAAGGCCAGGTGCACCTCCTCGCCTTCGGCGCCGCAGACGCCGGTAAAGCCGCGGCGAACCAGCGGGCACTCGGCGCCGCGCGCCATGATCAGGCGCCAGGAGCGCACGAGCAGCCGGCGGCACGGGCAATAGCCGAGGCGGGCTTGAAGTTCCAGGCTTGCGTCCATGAACGATGTCTCCGGGGGCAATCAAAGTCTGCAGTGTAAATGCTAATCGTTCTCATTCGCATCAAATTTTTGTTTGAAGTCGTACCAGCGACCGGCTGCAGCACGCCAGGCGCAGCACGGCGACTCGGGCCGCACGCCGGAATTTGGTTGGAGCCAGCCTTCACCATTAAACGCGAATGAGTCTCATTTGTGTATACTGCCTGCACGCCAGCAAATGGTCGCGACGTTCGCGCTTCGCCGTCGCGGAGACACCGATAGCCAGCCGTTTTCTCACTATCGGGAACCGACCATGGATGGCAGCAGACACAGCACATTGAACCCGCAAGGCGCACCCATCGGCGTGCCAGCAGGGCAGGACCTGCGCGCAGGCGCCGGGGCAATGCACCTGGCCTTCGAGCCGAACCCGGCAGCGACCAATCCGCCACTGGAGGCCGAGCAAGCCCTGCCGCTGATCCCCAGCCATCAATTGCTGCAGGGACGCAACTGGGTCCGCATCCTGCACAACGGCGCCATCTATCGCCTGCAGATGACGCGGCAGGGCAAGCTGATCCTGACCAAGTAGATGCCCCGCTGGCGCTCGCGGTCCGTGCCGCGCCGGGTCCACTGTGCAGACCACCGCGCGCAGCGCGGCAACGCGCCCGGCCCCGCATCGGCAGAAGCGCCCATCCGGCTGCTGCGCGTCCATGAGGATGCCGCGGCTGGTCGCCTTCGCGCCAGCTGGCCAACCTCACCACCAACCTGCGAGCCCCCGGCATCGTGACCACCCACCCGACCCATGCCCGAGCGATCATCGGCCCCTTGCATCGCCTCGCAAGGCGCGCCATCCGGCTGTTGGCGCCGTTCGTGCTGGCGACGCTCGCGGCCGCCCATGCGAATGCGAACCCGACGCCGACCGCCACGCCCGACACAACTTCTACTGCCGGCCAGCGCAGCCTGCTCTTCATCGCCAGCCCCAACGTGCCCAGGGGCAAATTCCGTCAGCTGGCCGAGATCGGCGCACCGCAGGGCTTCCGGGTCGACAACCGCTACCTGAACGAGATCGAAGCGGGTGCCGACGCCGGCCTGTTCGCCGGCTACGACGCGGTGTTCTTCGACAGCGCACTGCAGCAGCAGACGCGCGAGGCGCTGGCCGCCGCCCTGCCCGGCCTGAAAGCGCCGCACGCCTGGCTGCACGAGCGCGCCTTCAGCGCCGCCGGCCTGCCCGAGGACGCAGCGCGCACGCTCAACACCTACTACCTGAACGGCGGCCAGGAGAACTTCCAGGGCTTCTTCACGCTGCTGGACGCGGCCCTGGCGGGCCGGTCGGCGCCGGCGGGGCTGAAGCCGCCCATCGTCTTCCCCGCGGCCGGCGTCTACCACCCGAAAGCACCACAGACGGTGTTCGCGACGGCGGCCGAGTTTCTGCGCTGGAAGGGCGTGGACGCGACGCCGGGTGCCAGGCGCCCGCCCGTCATCGCGATCGCCATGCACCAGCAGAACATCGCCGCCATCCAGACCGGCTTCGTCGACGACCTGGTGGCGCGCATCGAGCAGGCGGGCGCCGTTGCCATGCCCGTCTACAACCCGATCCGGCCGGCCGGCGCCATGGGCCGGCTGCTGCGGCCCGATGCCGACCAGCCGCCGCTGGCCGATGCCGTCATCAACCTGCAGTTCCTGCTCGACGCCGAGGGCCGGCGCCAGGAGCTGATGGCTCTGGGCCTGCCGGTGCTGCAGGCCAACACCTACTTCAACGGCGACGCCGATGCCTGGCGCGCCGACCCGCAGGGCGTGCCCGTGATGGCGGTGCCGTTCATGCTGGCGCAGCCCGAGTACACCGGCATCTTCGACATCCAGACCGCTGCCGCCACGCGCGAGCGCGACGACGAGCTGGTGGCCATCCCGGCGCAGGCGCAGGCACTGGTGAACAAGGCGCTGGCGCTGGTGGCGCTGCAGCGCAAGCCCGCCGCCGACCAGCAGCTGGCGCTGATGTTCTGGAACGCCCCCGGCGGCGAGAAGAACATCTCGGCGGCACTGCTCAACGTGCCGGCCAGCATTCTCCAGGTCGCCGGCGCCTTGCGCCAGGCCGGCTACGACGTGCCGCAACCGCCGGCCGAGGACGAACTCATCACCCGGCTGCAGCGCCTGCTGGCGCCCGCCTACCGCGCCGGCACGCTGGCCGCGCTGGTCGACGACGGCCTGGCCGAGCTGCTGCCGGTGGCGCAATACGAACGCTGGTTGCAGACGCTGCCGGCAGCCACGCGCGAAAAGCTGCTGGCCCGCTGGGGCCAGCCGGCGGATTCGCCCAACGTGGTCGAACGCGACGGCGCGCGCCACTTCGTCATCCCCCGCCTGCAGCTGGGCAAGCTGGCGCTGCTGCCGCTGCCGGCGCGCGCCCGCAGCGAGAGCGATGCCGACCCCGAGCGGGTGGGCGAGCGCGAGCGTGAGCTCTACCATGCGATGGACGACGACGCGCTGCCGCCGCACGCCTACCTGGCCAGCTACCTGTGGGTGCGCGAGGGCACGCGCGCAAGCGATGGCAGCCAGCGCACGCCGGCGCACGACGCGCTGATCCACTTCGGCACCCACGGCACGCAGGAGTGGCTGCCGGGCAAGGAACGCGGCCTGTCGGTATTCGACCCCGGTATGCTGGCCGTGGGCGACATCCCGGTGGTCTACCCCTACACCGTGGACAACGTAGGCGAGGCGATCCAGGCGCGGCGGCGCGGACGCGCGGTCATCGTCAGCCACCAGACGCCGCCCTTCAAGCCGGCCGGCCTGCATGGCGCCATCACCGAGCTGCACGACTGGGTGCACCACTGGCAGCAGCAGGACGAGGGCGCGGTCAAGGCCCAATACCGGACCGACATCCTGCAGCGCGCCGAGGCCGAGAACCTGCTGGCCGACATGGGCTGGCGCGCCGAGGACGCCGCGGCCGATTTCGACCCATTCATCACCAACCTGCACAGCCACCTGGAAGACCTGGCCGGCGCCGCCCAGCCCATGGGCCTGCACACCTTTGGCGCCACCGCCAGCGACGAGGAGCGCATCGCCACCCTGACCCTGATGCTGGGCCAGCCGTTCCGTGAAGCGGCGCAGGCCCAGCTGGAGCGCGCGGGCGGGCCCGGCCATGAAGACGAAACCTGGCTCGCCGACCACGCGCAGCAGTCCGGCTCGGCGCCGTTCCAGCTGCTGTGGCAGGAGGTCGCCGCCGGACGCGCGCCGCCGGCGGACGCCGGCCCGGCGCTGCGCTTTGCCCGACCCTTCCCGCCCGAGCTGCAGGCCATGCTCGAGCAGGCGCGCCAGTGGTGGCAGGACCTGGACGCCGGCGTCGAGACCGAGGCGCTGCTGGCCGCGCTGGCCGGCCGCCACGTGGCCACCTCCTACGGCGGCGACCCGATCAAGAGCCCCGACGCCCTGCCCACCGGCCACAACCTTTACGGCTTCGACCCCTCGCGCGTGCCCACGGCGCAGGCCTGGAAGGCCGGCCAGCAGGCCGCCGAGCAGCTGATCGCGGCGCACCGCGAGCAGACCGGACAGGCGCCGAAGAAGCTCACCATCACCCTGTGGTCGGTCGAGACCATGCGGCATCTGGGCCTGCTGGAGGCGCAGGCGCTCTGGCTGCTGGGCGCCGAACCGGTCTGGGACGAGGGCGGGCGCGTCACCGGCGTCAAGCTGGTGTCGCGCGAGGCGCTGGGCCGGCCGCGCGTGGACGTGGTGCTGTCGGCCACCGGCCTCTATCGCGACGCCTTCCCCAACGTCATGCAGCATCTGGCGCGCGCCGCGCAACTGGCCTCCGAGGCCGACGCCGAAGCCGACAACCCGGTGGCCGCCAACACCGCGCGCATCCTCGAGGCGCTGCGCGCGCGCGGCCTGGCCGAGGACGCGGCGCTGGACGCCGCGCAAACCCGCATCTTCTCCTCGCAATCGGGCCACTACGCCACCGGCCTGGACGATGCCACCGCCGCCTCCGACAGCTGGGAGGGCAAGGACGAAGGCGACCGCAAGCTGGCCGAAACCTATCTCGCGCGCATGCAATACGCCTACGGCCCCGATCCCAAGCGCTGGGGCCAGCTGCCGCCGGATGCCGACGTCGACGGCAGCCGCGGTGGCCAGGGCCTGAACCTCTACGCCGAACAGCTGCGCGGCACCGAAGGCGCGGTGCTCTCGCGCTCGTCCAACGTCTACGGCATGCTGACCTCGACCGAACCCTTCGAATACCTGGGCGGCATCGCGCTGGCGGTGCGGCATCTGGACGGCAAGGCGCCCCAGCTCTACATCAGCAACCTGCGCGGCAGCGGCGCCGGCCGCACCGAAGCGGCGGCGCAGTTCCTGGCCAAGGAGCTGGCCACGCGCCAGTTCCACCCCGGCTACATCGAGAACCTGATGAAAGAGGGCTATGCCGGCACGCTGGAAGTGGTGGGCGCGACCAGCAACCTCTGGGGCTGGACCGCCACCGCGCGCGAGATCGTACGCGATGACCAGTGGCAAACGATGGTCGAGGTCTACGTGCGCGACAAATACGCGCTGGGCCTGCAGGAGTGGTTCGAGCAGTACAACCCGCACGCGCTGGCGCAGACCATCGAGCGCATGCTGGAAGCAGCACGCCAGGGCTACTGGCAGACCGACGAGCAGACGCTGGCCGAACTCCGGGCGCGCTGGCTGGATCTGGCCGAGCGCTTCGACGTGCGCAGCGACAACGCCCGCTTCGCCGCCTTCGTGCGCGCGGACGCCACGGCCGACAGCGCCGCAGCGTCCGGCTTCGGGCTGGACGCGCCCGCCGCTGCCGCTGACACCGCCCCCGCAGCCGAGCTGGAAGCCGTGCGCGGCCAGCACATGGAGCGCGTGGACCCGGCCGCCGATGCCGCCAACCCCGAAATGCCCCTGTTCACCCTCCTCGCCACCCTGGCCCTGCTGCTGCTCATGGGTGCCGGCGCAGCCACGCAGGCGCGACGCGGCGGCCCGCCGACGCGACACCCCGCCAGTCCCTGATTCAAACCCGGAGCAACCCCATGTCCACATCCCTCGAAGCCCTGATGTTCCAGCTCAGCCAGCTCTTCCTCATTCCCGTGCTGCTGCTGGTGGCGCTGGTCTTTGCCTACGCCTTCTGGGCGCTCGGCGCCTTCACCTGGCAGTGGCTGCAGCGCCGCGGCGACGGCGACGACGGCCGCGAGCTGCTACAGGCCTGGGCCGCCGACCCCGGCCTGACGCAGACCGAACTGGAGGCGCTGGCGCTCAAGCGCATGGAGCTGGGCCGCATCGCCTCGCGCGTGGCGCCCATGCTGGGGCTGGTGGCCACCATGATCCCCATCGGCCCGGCGCTCAAGTCGCTCGCCGACGGGCAGCTCGCCGACATGGCCGAACTGCTGATGGTGGCGTTTTCGGCCGTCATCCTGGCGCTGATCGCTGCCTCCATCACCTTTGCCATCGTGCACGTGCGCCGGCGCTGGTACGCGCAGGACCTGCTGGCCATCGCCCGCTGCCGCGATGGCGCGCCGCAGGGCGCGACCGTCAGCTGCATCGCAGGCGCCCGGCGGGCGGCCAGTGCGGAGGTCACGGCATGAGGACCCAGCTGCTCGACGACATCACCGAGGACGACCCGATCCTCTCGGTCGTCAACCTGATCGACGTGTTCCTGGTCATCATTGCCGCGCTGCTGCTGGCGGTGGCCGCCAACCCGGCCAACCCCTTCAGCGCCGACCGCGTCACCATCATCAAGAACCCGGGCGAATCCGACATGGAAATGATCGTCAAGGACGGCGAGAAGCTGGAGCACTATCGCGCCAGCGGCGAGATCGGCGAAGGCCAGGGCACCAAGGCCGGCGTCGCCTACCGCCTGCAGGACGGCTCCATGGTCTACGTGCCGGAAACCCCGGCCCGCGGCAACTGAAGCGACGAAAAACGACGATGCAAGCGCTGTTCCGTCACCTGTGCGCCGCCGTGCTGCTGGCGCTGCCGCTGCTGGCCTGGCCCGCCGCGGCCCTGAGCCCCGACGCCGCTGCCACCGTGCAGCAGGCCTGGAAGCTGCTCGACTACGTGGCCACCGACTATGCCGGCGCGGTTGAGGGCGGCGCCGTGGTCGACGAAGCCGAATACGTCGAGCAGCAGGAATTCAGCGCCACCGTGCTCGAGCTGCTGCAGCGTCTGCCGGACGGCCCGGCGCTGGCCGGCCTGCAGCAGCAGGCGCGCGCGCTGGCGCAGGCGGTGGACGACAAGGTGCCGCCGCCGGACGTCGACGCGCGCGCGCACGCGCTGGCCGCCGCGCTGCTGGCGGCCTACCCGGTGCCCTCGGCGCCCGCGCAGGCGCCCGATCTGGCCCTGGGCGCCCGGCTCTACCAGCAGCATTGCGCCACCTGCCATGGCGCCGAGGGCGACGGCCGCGGGCCCGCCGGCCTGGCGCTGGACCCGCCGCCGATCGCTTTCACCGACGCCGAGCGCGCCGACCTGCGCAGCCCGCTCTCGCTCTACCAGGCCACGGCGCAGGGCATTGAGGACACCGGCATGGTCGGCTACGCGGACAGCCTGTCCGACCAGGAGATCTGGGCCCTGGCCTACTACGTCGGCACGCTCGCCTATGCCGACGGCGCCGACGCGGGCGAACAGGCCTGGCAGCGGGATGCGGCGCTGCGCGCCCATGTCAGCAGCCTGGACGAGCTCTCCCACGCGCGCGCCGCGCAGCTCGCCCCCAGCTTCGGCCTGGACACGGCGCGCGCGGCCCTGGGCTGGCTGCGCGCGCACCCGCAGGCCGTGCTGCAGGCGCCGCAGGGCCTGGCGCTGGCGCGCGCCAAGCTGGCCGCCAGCGTCGCCGCCCACGGCCAGGGCCAGGTCCCGGATGCCGTGCAGCTCGCGCTGTCGGCCTACCTGGACGGGGTCGAGCCCGACGAGCCGCGCCTGGACACGCGCGACCGCGCGCTGCGCGGCCGCATCGAAACCGCCATGGGCGCCTACCGCAGCGCGCTCACGCGCACCGCCTCCAGCGCCCAGATCCAGGCGCTGGCGGGCGAGGCCGACACGCTGCTGGCCGAGGCCGAGCAGTTGCTGCAGCAGGCCGGCGCCAGCCCGGCCACCGCCTTCGTCGGCGCCTTCACCATCCTGGCGCGCGAGGGGCTGGAGGCGCTGCTGGTGGTGGTGGCGCTGCTGGCCTTCCTGCACAAGGCCGGGCGCCCCGAGGCGGCGCGCTGGGTGCACTGGGGCTGGGTGCTGGCGCTGGCGGCCGGCGCCGCCACCTGGGGCGCGGCGACCTGGCTGATCAGCATCAGCGGCGCCAGCCGCGAGCTCACCGAGGGCCTGTCCTCGCTGTTCGCCGCCGCCGTGCTGCTGGGCGTGGGCCTGTGGATGCACGGCAAGAGCGTGGGCGGACGCTGGCAGCTCTATCTCAAGCAGAAGATGAGCCGCGCGCTGCAGCGCCGCTCGGGCTGGTTCCTGTTCGTGCTGGCCTTCGTCTCGGTCTATCGCGAGGTGTTCGAGACCATCCTGTTCTATGCCGCGCTGTGGGCCGACGGCGAGCACGCCTGGCTGCTGGCCGGCATGCTCGCGGCCGTGGCCGGGCTGGCGCTGGTCGCCTGGATCATGCTGCGCACCAGCCGGCGCCTGCCGATCGCGCAGTTCTTCCGCTACAGCGCGCTGCTGATCGCGCTGCTGGCCTTCGTCATGACCGGCAAGGGCATCGCTGCCCTGCAGGAGGCCGGCTGGATCGGCGTCGCGCTGGCGCCCGTGCCGCGACTGGACTGGCTGGGCATCTACCCGACCTGGCAGACCACGCTGGCGCAGCTGCTGGTGCTGGTGCTGCTGGCCGCCGGCTTCGCCTGGAACACGGCGCGCGGAAGCATCGAAGCACAGCCCCAGCCCTGAAACCGGCCCTTGACCGTTCCCGTGCCCCCGACGCACACGGGCACTCGGGATCATGCGCCCGTGCGCGTCGGAGGGCCCACGGGCGTTCATCCGTCGGGTGGACGACCCTGCACCCGTCTCCCGGCACTGACCCCGGATCGGCGCGCCAACTGCAGACATCAGTTGCAAATTCTTATATGAGAATAAGAAGCATTCTCATATAATTCGATACCATGACAGTACGAAATCGGCTGACTCCCAGGAGCTCTGCACCATGCCGTTGACGGTCCAACCGAGTCTTTTTGTTTCCAAGTCGTCAGGCGCCGAGAACCTGGCGCGATGGCAGGCGTTCACGCGCCATGGGCTGCAGGCGGAGGCCACCGGAAACCTGGATCTGGCGCTCACCAGCCATGTCCATGCCCTGCGCATCGCCCGGGAACTGCTGGAGAGTCCGCTCCTGCGCCAGTGCACCGACGACTGCCTGGCTGCGGCGGTCTGTTCGCATCACAACCTGGCCGACGTGCACCAGCAGCGCGGCCAGCTCTGGCAGGCCGCACGGCACCTGTGCTGGGCGCACTGCTGCCTGCTGCGCGTGGCCCGCGATTCGGGCGAGCCGCCTGCCGTGCGCCACGCCACCCACTACCACCTGGACATGACCCGCTACGAGTTGCTGGCCTGGACCCACGAGCATGGCCCACAGCCGGATGTCGAGGCGGTGCTGGCCCTGGCGCTGCCGAGCGAGCCCTTGGCGCCGACCTTGCACTGAGCCCAAGGGCCGCGGCCGAGTGCGCGCCATGCTCATCCCGGGGGTCGACGGCGTGGTCGTCGGGATCAAGGCCGGCCGTCACCTGGCGGCCGCGCGCGGCTGATGCGCCGCGCCGCCCCGAAATTGAGCCGATGCAGAAGACCCCGGCCGCCCCGCCCCCGCCACGCCCCTGGCTGACCTTCCGCACGTCGCTGGGCCTGGCCATCGTGGCGGCCGGTGCGCTGGTCGTGGTGGCCGAATTCTGGACCTTCGTCAGCGCCCGGCCACTGGTGCGCAGCGCGCTGTTCGGCGGTCTGGTCGCCGCCCTGGCCACCGCCCTGGGCTGCGTGCCGGCCCTGGTTTCCGGAACGCTGTCCCAGCGCGTGCAGGACACGCTGTTCGGCTTTGGCGCCGGCGTGATGCTGGCGGCCAGTGCCTTTTCGCTCATCATCCCCGGCCTGGAGGCGGCACGCGCACAAGGCCTGGGCGGCGGCGGCCCATGGGCGGCAGGCACGGTAATCGGCGCCTCCATCCTGTTGGGCGCCGCCGTGCTGCTGCTGCTGGACGGGCTGCTGCCGCACGAACACTTCATCAAGGGCCGCGAGGGCCTGGACGGGCCGGCCGCGCGCAAGCTGCGGCGCACCTGGCTGTTCGTCTTTGCCATCGCGCTGCACAACCTGCCCGAGGGCCTGGCCATCGGTGTGGCCTACGCCGCCGGCAACGTGCCGGCGGCCGATGCGCTGGCCATGGGCATCGCCATCCAGGACGTGCCGGAAGGCCTGGTGGTTGCCATGGCCCTGCTGGCAGCCGGCTACCGCCGGGGCCTGGCCGTGACGCTGGGCGCGGCCTCCGGCTTGGTCGAACCGGCGATGGCGGTGCTTGGCGCCGCCGTGGTCGGCTGGTCGGCGGCGCTGCTGCCCTGGGGTCTGGGCCTGGCCGCCGGCGCCATGCTGTTCGTCATCAGCCACGAGATCATTCCCGAGTCGCACGGCAAGGGCCACGAAGCCTTCGCCACCACCGGCCTGATGCTGGGTTTCGTCCTGATGATGGTGCTCGACACCGCGCTGGGGTGAATCCGTGCGCGGGTGATCCCGCGCCGGGAAAAGCAGCCTCCCGGTGACACCCACCGCGCGTTGTTGCGTCCGGGCTGGCCGGTACCGAGCTGAACGGCCGAACTGTCCCGGTACCGGCGCGGCCGGCGCTACTCAGCGAGCCACGAACCGATACAACAGATTGGGTTCGGAGACGATGTAGATCGCGTCGTCCGGTCCGATGGTGAGACCCTCGGCCTGCGGCACCTCCCGGTCCAGGCCGCCGCGGCCCTGCCACAGCGGCAGGACGCCCAGCAGATGGCCCTGGCGCGAGTATTCTGAAA
>CAYRHV010000036.1:0-14079 GCA_964424045.1 uncultured Ottowia sp.
GGCGCGCCTACGCCGAGATGCTGCAGGGCAGCACGATCGACATCGCGATCTCGCCAGCACAGGCGGTGATCGGCGAACTGCTGATGCACGTGCGCCGCGGCGCGGTGGCGGCGGTGCACAGCCTGCGCCGCGGCATGGCCGAGGCGCTGGAGGGCGTCGCGCGCGGCGACCCCGGCACGTCGCACCTGGTGGGTCGGCGCGTCGAGCAGCTCAAGCTGCCGGCCGGCGCGCGCGTGGGCGCCATCGTGCGCGGCGAGGACGACGATGCCCACACCCTGGTACCGCGTCACGACACCGTGATCGAGGAAGGCGACCACGTGATCATCTTCCTGCCGCACAAGCGCATGGTGCGGCAGGCAGAAAAGCTGTTCGAGGTGCGCGCCACCTTCTTCTGAGCGCCAGGTGCTGCCCGCATGAAGCGTTTTGCTCCGGCCTTCGTCGTCCTGTCGTGGGTCGTCATGGGCTTTGCCTTCGCCTTCCTGGTGCCCCTGGCCTGGGACTGGTGGGACGACGGCGGGCGCCAGCTGCCGATCTGGGGCGGCTGCTTCGGCTTCACGCTGCTGACCGGCCTGGCGCTCTGGTGGCGCGTGCGCGGCCGGGCCGGCGAGCTGGGCGCGCGCGAGGGCTTCATGCTGGTGAACCTGGTGTGGCTGGTGCTGCCGGCCTACGCCGCCCTGCCGCTGCTGTTCACGGTGCCCGACATCAGCGTCGCACGCGCCTACTTCGAAGCCATGAGCGGGCTGACCGCCACCGGCGCCACCTCACTCTCGGGCATCGACGGGCTGGCGCCCTCGGTCAACATCTGGCGCTGCTTCCTGCAGCTCATCGGCGGCCTGGGCATCATGCTGCTGGCGATCGCCGTGCTGCCCTTCCTGGGCCTGGGCAGCGTGCAGGTGTTCCGTGCCGAAATGCCGGGCCCGATGAAGGACACGCGCCTGACGCCGCGCATCGCCGAGACCGCGCGCGGCCTGTGGGGCGTCTACTTCGTGCTGTCGCTGGCCTGCATGCTGGCGTATCGCTGGGGCGGCATGAGCTGGGCCGACGCCTTCATGCACATGTGCACCACGGTCGGCCTGGGCGGCCTGTCCTCGCACGACCAGAGCTTCGGCTTCTGGGCCTCGCCCCGGCTGGAATGGATCGCCGTGCTGTTCATGGCGCTGTCGGGCATCAGCTTCGCGCGCTACTTCCTGCTCTGGCGCAACCGCTCGCTGCACCCGCTCACGCGCGACAGCGAGGTGCGCGCCTATGCCATCGTGCTGCTCGTGGCCTCGCTCGTGGTGGCGGCGATGCTGCTGGTCGAGCACGTCTACACCGGCTTCGAGGAAGCCCTGCGCCAGGCCGCGTTCCAGGTCGTCTCGGTCGCCACCACCACCGGATTTTCCACCACCGACTATCTGCTGTGGCCGACCTTCGTGCCGGTGCTGCTGCTGTTCCTGGGCTGCTTCGTCTCCTGCGCCGGATCGACCGGCGGCGGCATCAAGATGGTGCGCGTGCTGGTGCTGGTCAAGCTGGCGCGGCGCGAGCTGCTGCGCATCATCCACCCGCACGTGGTGCACCCGGTGACGCTCAACCACAGCCTGCTGCCGGCCAACGTGGTGGCGGCCGTGATGGCCTTCATGCTGATCTACGGCGGCGTCATGATCGGGCTCACCATGGTGCTGCTGGCCTCGGGCCTGGACGTGGTGACCGCCTTCAGTGCCGTCATTGCCTGCCTGAACAACATCGGCCCCGGCCTGGGCGAGGTCGGCCCGGCCAGCCACTACGGCAGCTTCAACGGTTTTCAGATCACCGTGTGTTCGCTGGCCATGGTGCTGGGCCGGCTGGAGCTGCTGTCCATGCTGGTGCTGCTGACGCCGCAGTTCTGGCGACGGTGAGCCTCGGCCCGGTGATTGCACCAGGAGCGTTGCGCCGCCACCAGACTCATGGATCCAGCCGCAGCGGGCCCAAGGGGCTGAATTCCCCCTGGTCATCGACCTGCCCCACCAGCCCCACGCCATACGGCACCGACTCCATCGCGATCTCGAACAGGTTGGGGGCGTGGCTGATGAACACGGTCACTCCACCTTCGGGCGCTTCACGCAACAGCCGGGCGGCGCTCTGCAGGAACGCCTGTCGGCGCGCGGCATCGGCGCTGGCGATCTCGCGCAAATCGGGGTCGGTGCGCGCGGCCACGCCGGCAAAGGCCAACTGACCGGTATCGCGCGTGCGGCACATGGGCGAATGAATCACCAGCACCACGGGCACCTGGTGCCGGGCGAAGCGCTGGCCCAGGGCTTGCGCCTGCGACCTGCCTCGCGGCGTCAGCATGTTCTCCCCCTGACACTGCCCGCTGGCATCGTGGAGCACCGGGTCGCCGCCGGCGGACTGCGCATGGCGCATCAGCACGGCCAGCCGTTCGCCGGTCGCCAGTCTTTGCCACAAATCGTCCTGCGCCAACGCCCAGGACTGGGCCAGCACGGCAGCCAGCACGACGCCAATCCATCGGATGATGCGAAATGCCATGTTGCAGCTCCTTGCAGCCTGGTCCGCCTGCAGCCCGACCAGCGCCCCACACTTTCAACCATCCGCGGGGCACATCCTGGCCCCGACGCCCCACTCCATAGAATCCTTTTAACCCCAAATCCCCACGAATGCCTCCATCATGGATTTCGAAGCCATCCTGTTTGACTGCGACGGCGTGCTCGTCGACAGCGAGCCCATCACCATGGGCGTGCTGCGCGACCTGCTGGCCGAAAGCGGCTGGGACCTGTCGCTGGCCGACTGCATGGCCGAATTCATTGGCGTCACCGTGCGCAACAAGGCCGCGCTGATCGAGGCCCGCACCGGCCGCCCGCTGACCGACGCCTGGATGGCCGAGTTCTACGCCCGCCGCAACGCTGCCTTGACGGCGCAGCTGCAGCCGATCCCCGGCGCGCACGCGGCGGTGCACGCGGCCCGCAACGCCACCGCCGGCCGCATCGCCTGCGCCTCGGGTGCCGACCGCTTCAAGCTCGAGCTGCAGTTGCAGATGGTGGGGCTGGCCGAGCCCTTTGGCGATGCCGTGTTCAGCGGCCACGAACTGCCGCGCACCAAGCCGGCACCCGACGTCTACCTGGCGGCGGCACGGCATCTGGCAGCCGCCCCCGCACGCTGCCTGGTGATCGAGGACTCGCCCACCGGCGTGCAGGCCGGCGTGGCCGCCGGCGCCCAGGTCTGGGCCTACTGCCCCGATGTCGGCGGCGACGACAGCCTGCGCGCCGCCGGCGCCACGCGCCTGCTGCGACACATGGACGAACTGGCCGGAATCCTGGCATCCTGAACGCCCGTCCCGGCAGCAGCGCCCCGCCGATGCGTGCTACCGTCGCCCCATGACCGACCAGCCCCGCGCCGCCCACCTCGCCGCCACCGACGCCATCGACCACCAGCACCCGGCCGTGCTGGCGTTCGTGCGCGAGCACGATCACGGCAACACCGAACGCGAGCGCGCCATCGCGCTCGTGCACGCGGTGCGCGACGCTTTTCGCTACGACCCCTACCGCATCGACCTCTCGCCCGCCGGCATGCGCGCCAGCACGGTGATCGCCAACGGCTACGGCTGGTGCGTGCCCAAGGCGACGCTGCTGGCGGCGGTGGCGCGTGCCGCCGGCATTCCGGCGCGCCTGGGCTTTGCCGACGTGCGCAACCACCTGTCCACCGAGCGCATGCGCGAAACCATGAAGACCGACCTCTTCATCTGGCACGGCTACACCGAACTGTGGCTGGAAGGCGCCTGGCGCAAGGCCACGCCGGCCTTCAACCTCGGCCTGTGCCAGAAGTTCGGCCTGCTGCCGCTGGACTTCGACGGCGTGCACGACTCGATCTACCACCCGTTCGACGCCGCCGGCCAGCGCCACATGGAATACGTGAACGACCGCGGTCACTATGACGATGTGCCGCTGGCGCGCATCGTGGCCGACTTCCGGCGCGTCTACGGCGACTGGCTGACGGCAGACGCCCTGCAAAGCGGTCTGGGCGGGGGCGACTTCCTGGCCGACGTGGCGCGCGAAGCACAGGCATCGAACTGACCCCCCAGACTTCGAACCCGGCATGAACCCGGAAGTCCACGCCGGCGGCCGCTCGCCCGCGCGAGCCACCCTGGCCCTGTCGATCCCCGTCGCCATGGGCTACGTGCCGCTGGGCGCGGTGTTCGGCTTTCTGCTGGTGCAGGCGGGTGGCGCCTGGTGGCTGGCGCCGCTGATGAGCCTGCTGGTCTATGCCGGCGCGGCACAGTTTGCCGCGGTGCCGCTGCTGGCCGCCGGTGCCTCGCTCGGCACCCTCGTGCTGACGGCCGCCATCATCAACCTGCGCCACATGTTTTACGGCTTCTCGCTGCTGCACGCGCTGCCCGCCAATCGCTGGGCGCGCGCCGCGCTGATCTGGCTGCTGACCGATGAAACCTATGCCCTGATCTCGACCCTGCCATCCGGCACGCCACCGCGCCGCATGGTGCAGATCGCCCTGCTGAACCACGGCTGGTGGATGCTCGGCACGCTGCTCGGCGCGCTGCTGGGCACCCGGTTCACGCGCGCCGTCACCGGCATCGACTTCGCGCTGGCGGCGCTGTTTGCGGTGCTGGTGGTGGAGCAATGGCGCGCCAGCCGGCAGTGGCTGCCGTTCGGCGTCGCCGCGCTGGCCTACGCCGTCGCCAGCTGGCTGGTGCCGGCGCAGGCCCTGGCAGCGGCCATCGGCGCCAGCCTCGTCGCCGCCGTACTGCTGCCACAGCACGATCGGAGCGAAATTCAAGCTGGAGACCGCAGTTGATCGACTGGCAATACGCCGTCTGGGCCATCCTCGGCATGGGGGCCGTCACCCTGGCGCTGCGCGCCCTGCCCTTCCTGGCCGCGCCCTGGCTGCGCCGCTACCCGGTGATCGCGCGCCTGGGGCACTTCCTGCCGCCGGCCATCATGACCCTGCTATTGCTCGACACCCTGCGCGGCAGCAGCGCCGCCAACCCGGGCCCCGTGTGGCAGGAACTGCTCGCCGTGACGATCGCCCTGGGGCTGCAGTGGCGCTGGCGCCGTCCCCTGCCGAGCATACTGGGGGCGACCCTGGCGTACGTGGTCTTGCGCAATATGACGGCCTGAGGCGACCTGCTCAGCGCCGCCTTGAATCCGGGTCGGAATCCCCGATCTGAATACAGGCCCCATCGACATCGCGACGGCCTCGAGCCTGCACCGGCAATCGAACCTGGACTGACCGATTACGACGCGGCTCCAGTCTCGTAGCTGCCCCTGCAGGAAGAGGCTGGGTGGGCCTGTCCACCCGAAATGTTATCTGTCACATTACAAATGTTGCGTATTGTTGCAATTAGCCCTTTCCCGTGCGTTCTCGGCTCTTGCAGCGGGTTTTGGCGCGCCATGAGGGTAACCAGGCATCCCCATCCAGGTGAATTGGCAGCAAGGACCGGCCTGGTAATACTCTGAAACAGAAAGCTGGCAGTTCTAGTCAGCGCAACAGGGAGGTTTGCAATGGGTATGTTCGCCGAACTCGGCCAATACAGTGATGTCGCCACGCTCCGGTCGCGTGTGGCTGATGTAAGCGCGTCGTTTGGCGCACTCAAGCGACTGGACATCCTGACGGCCGCCCACGAGGGGCGCCGACAGGCGATCTGCTTCATGCGGCTGCAGACTCCAGAACAGGAAGAAGCGCTGATGAAGTCGCTCGGCGTCGGCCGTTTCGAAGGCGAGATCGTCTTCGTGGTCGACCTGCCGACCTCCGAGGGATTCGACGACGGCGGCCCCTCCTCGCAGTGGGCGGACTCGGAGATCATGTAAATGGATGCACGTGCAACCCGTTCCGAGGCGGCTGCTGTCACGGCCGCCCCGATCCTGATCGTCTGCGGCACGCGCCCGGAGGTCATCAAGCTGGCGCCGCTCTACCACGAGCTCAAGCGCCGGCCGTGGGCACGCGTCGCCTGGCTGCACACCGGCCAGCATGCGGCAATGGCCGACCAGATCCTGCGCAACTTCGACATCCACCCCGACATCACGCTGACGCGCCAGGGCGACTCGCTGCTGGACTTCAGCCTCGGCTGCCGCGCCCAGCTGGACGCCGTGCTGGCCGAAGGCGGCTGGGCCACGGTGGTGGTCCAGGGCGACACCGAAAGCGCCTTCCTGGGCGCCCTGACGGGCTTCTACAACGGCGTTCCGGTGGCCCATGTGGAGGCCGGCCTGCGCACCTACAACCTGCGCCGCCCGTTCCCGGAAGAAGGCCTGCGCCAGATGATCGGGCGCATCACGCGCTTCCATTTCGCCCCCACCGAGCGCTCGCGCCAGGCGCTGCTGGCCGAAGGCGTGCCCGCCGAGCGCGTCTGGGTGACGGGCAACACGGTGGTCGACGCCCAGCAGTGGGTGTGCGAGAACCGCGGCATCGAGCGCCGCGTGAGCGGTCGCGGCCACCTGCTGGTGACCATGCACCGACGCGAGAACTGGGGCGACGACATCGAGCGCGTGTGCCGCGCCATCGCCACCATCGCGCGCGAGCTGCCCGAGCTGCAGGTGCTGTTTCCCGTGCACCTCAACCCCATCGTCAGCGGCCCCGTGCATGAGCTGCTGGCCAATCTCCCGAACGTGCAGCTGACCGCGCCGCTGGACTACCTGGACATGCAGCAGGCGCTGCGCGACGCCTGGGTCGTCCTGACCGACTCCGGTGGCCTGCAGGAGGAGGCCCCGACCTTCGGCGTGCCCCTGCTGGTGCTGCGCGAGGAGACCGAGCGCCCCGAGGCGCTGGAAGCCGGTTGCGCCGCCATCGTCGGCACCTCGACCGACCGCATCCTTGAGCACGTGCGTCGCCTGTGGAACGATGCCAACGAATTCCAGCGCATGCAACGCGCCGGCAACCCGTTCGGCGACGGCACCGCATCGCGGCAGATCGCCGACCTCCTTGCTGCCGAGCTCGGCGTCCAGACCCACCCCACATCCGGCAGGCAGGAGTGCGCCGATGTGGTGGGTTGACTATGTATCCGCCTACCTCTATGGGCTGAAGTACGTCGCCCTGGTGTTGGCGGTTGTCATCCTGATCAGCAGCCTGGATGACTTTTTCATCGATCTCGTCTACTGGAGCCGCCGCATCTGGCGCAGCCTGACGGTGTACCGCCGTCATGCCCGCATGGGGCCGGACGACCTGCAGGCCCAGGACGAGAAGCCGCTGGCCATCATGGTGCCGGCGTGGCAGGAGCACGGCGTCATCGGCCACATGGCCGAACTGGCGGCAACCACGCTCGACTACGAGAACTACCACATCTTCGTCGGCACCTACCCCAACGACCCGCAGACGCAGGCGGACGTCGACGAGGTCTGCGCGCGCTTTCCGAACGTGCACAAGGTGGTGGGCGCGCGCGACGGCCCGACCAGCAAGGCCGACTGCCTGAACAACGTGCTCGACGCGATCTTCCAGCTCGAGGAACGCGCCGGGATCGAGTTCGCCGGCTTCATCCTGCACGACTCCGAGGACGTCCTGTCGGCGCCCGAGCTGCGCGTGTTCAACCACCTGGTGGACCGCAAGGACCTGATCCAGATCCCGGTCTATCCGCTGCCACGGCCCTGGACCGACTTCACCAGCTGCCACTATCTGGACGAATTTGCCGAAATGCACGGCAAGGACGTGCTGGTGCGCGAGGCCTTGATCGGTCAGGTGCCCAGCGCCGGGGTCGGCACCTGCTTCAGCCGCAAGGCGATGATGGCATTGCTCAGCCACGGCAAGGGCACGGCCTTCGACGTCAAGAGCCTGACCGAGGACTACGACATCGGCCTGCGCCTGAAGGCCATGGGCATGGAGGAAGTGTTCGTGCGCTTCCCAACCAATCCGCGCGGCTTGCGCGAGCAGGCCGCGGACGGACGCCTCGGGCAGAGTCCGCGCGAGTCCAGCACGGTCTGCGTGCACGAATACTTCCCCTCGTCGCCCAGCGCGGCGATCCGCCAGAAGTCGCGCTGGATCATCGGCATCATCTACCAGGGCACGAATACCATGGGCTGGTCGCGCAACTGGGGCCTGAACTACTTCCTCTGGCGCGACCGCAAGGGCGTGATCACCAACTTCGCCGGCCTGCTGGCGACCCTGCTGCTGCTGCAGCTGGTGGGCCTCTGGGTTTACCATCGCATGGCGCCGGACAGCTACCAGTTCCTGTCCATCTTCGCCGACAGTCAATGGCTGGTGATCCTGCTGATGGCGAATCTGGCGCTGCTGTGCAACCGAGTGCTGCAGCGCATCTACTTCGTCTCCGCCTACTACGGGATCGCGCAGGGCCTGCTGTCGGTGCCGCGCCTGCTGTGGGGCAACGTGATCAACTTCTTCGCCAACTGGCGCGCCCTGAAGCAGACCCTGGCGGCGCGCGACGTGCGACGCATTGCCTGGGCCAAGACCGAGCATGACTTCCCGACCCTGGGCGAGGACCGCGGCATCCGCGAGCCGCTCGGCCAGATCCTGGTCGCGCAATCGGCCCTGACCCAGGAGCAGCTGCACGGCGCGCTGGCACATCCCGAACGCGGCCTGCGGCTGGGCGCCCTGCTCGTGCACCGCGGCCTGGTCACGCCCGATCAGCTGGCCGAGGCCGTTGCGACGCAGTGCGGCGCCGACTGGGAGCGCTTCGACAGCAGCCAAGCCGATCCGGCCCTGATCGAGAGCGTGCCGGCGGCGGTCGCCCTGCAATACGCCGTGCTGCCGCTGCGCGTCGAGGACGACACCCTGGTGCTCGCCTGCGAGTCCTATGTCGACCCGGTCTCGCTCGCCGCGATCAGCCGCAAGCTGGGGCGCCGGGTCAGCTACGTCATCGTGCCCAAGGGCGAAGTCACGCTCGGCCTGCGCCACTGGTATGGCGCCGATCGCGACGCGGACGCGTCGGCCCGGCACGCAGGAGCCCCGGCCGAAACGGGGGCGACGCCGCAAACGGCCGAGCTGGTGCGACGGGTCTATACCGGCGGCCAGCTCCTGCTTGGCGACATCCTGTGTGCGCTGGGCCACATCGATCCGGCCGCGCTGAAGTCGGTTCTCATTCAACGCGCCAAGGCAGGTGGTCGTCTGGGAGAATTCATGGTCTCGCGGGGGCTGCTGGCGCCGGAAGCCCTGGAGGAAGCGTTGGCACTACAGCGCAAGCTGCAGCCCTGTGTTCGTGAACTCTCCGGCAGCGCACCAACGACATCCATGGGCAGCGGGCCGCTCGCAACCAAGGCCTGAACTTGAAACACTTGCCCACCACCCTCGCCCTGGCGCTGCTGTTGGCTGCTGGGCCGACGCTCGCCCAGCCGATCGACCTCGGCCCAGGCGTCTCCAGCTATACGCGCTTCCTCGTCTATCCGCACCTGCAGAAGGGCTTCGACGCAGTGCGTGACGGCAACCGCGCCCGCGCCTACGACGAATTCGAACAGGCCCTGAAGCTGGCACCGCAAAGCACCGTCATCGTGCGCTACCTGGCGGACGCCTATCGTCATTTCGGCGAGACTGACAAGGCACGTGCCCTGCTGCAGGCGCATCTGGCCCAGCGGCCCGATGACGCTGGCCTGCAGGAGGCGCTGGCTGCACTGACGCTGGCGCCGGCGCCGGAACCAGTCGCACCGGCGGCGCCGGCCCGGACGCCTAAGGTGTCCGTGGCCAAATCGGTCGAACTCGCTCCGCCGCCGGTCGCATCCACCGAAGAGCCGGCAGTGTCGGCCCAGGAGGCGGTCCCTGCCGAACCCGAAGCGCCCGCTGCGGCCAGCGAGCCCGCGCCGGCCCCGGCACCGATCGAGGCTCCCGCCGAGGCAGCGACCGCAGAAGTCGCCGCGCCGCCGGCCGAAGCCGTCGTCTCCCCGCCCGCTGAACAGGCGCTACCGAGCGAACCCGAGCCGGCCCCCGCAGTCGCCGTGGCCGAGCAGGTGACGCCCGCGCCGCGTCCAGTGCCGCGTCTGGCACCACGCCCGGCGCCCAAGACACCGACCGAGCGCGCCTACACGCTGGCGGAGTCCGGCTACAAGGCCAGCGCTGGCGGCAACTACGAAGCCGCCGTCCAGGCCGCCCGCCAGGCCGTGGAACTGGTGCCGGGCAATGCCGAATACCGTCGCCTGCTGGCCTATGCGCTGCTCGAATCCGGCGCCTACGAAGAGGTCGAAGCGGTGGCCAGTGCCGGCTCAGCCGACGACACCACACTGGCCAGCTTTGCCGATCAGGCCCGCCAGCGTCGTGCCTACGCGGAATTTGAAGCCGCCAACCAGGCACTCGGTCGCGGTGACCTGGCACAGGCCGTCGTACAGGCACGGCGCGGCGCCGAACTCGCACCCGCCAACGTGGCGCATCAGGTGCAATGGCTGGGTGCGCTGGCAGCCGCCGCACGCTGGGACGAACTCGAAACCGCGGCCAGCGAAGTCCTGGCCCGTCCCGGCATGGACGTTGCCGACATCTACCTCCTGCGCGCCCATGCGCGCCAGCGCCAGGGGCGCCTGGACGAGGCGGTACGCGACTACGGTCGAGCGCTGGCACTGGTGCCCCCGGACAACCAGGCGCTGCAGCGCAACGCTCTGCTGATCGCGGTCGACGCCGCGCTGGCCGAAAGCCAGGCGGCCCGCGCGGCGCAGCTGCTGGCCCGGATGCCGGAGCCCGCCGACGCGCCGGTTCAGGCCCGGGTGCGCCAGGCGCTCGAGGCGCAGCAGCGCAGCATGACGCCGGCGCCCTGGGTGGCGCCGGCGCTGGCGACGCCCAAGACCATCTGTGTCGGTTCCGACCACACACCCTACTGCGAACTCTGGCCCGGCGAATCGCCGGAAGACCCCGGCGTGAGCTTTGCCGCCGACGCCGTGCGCGCCTACGGCGAGGGCAACTTCGGCCAGGCCGTGGCGCACGCACGCCAGGCGGTCGGACGCTCTCCGGCGAACGCGCGCTACCAGCTGCTGTACGTGCGCACCCTAGCCGCCAACGGCCAGGTCAAAGATGCCCTGGAAGCCGCCAACCGCTTCCTCGACTTGTCCGGCCAGCAGCCCGAAATGCTCGCGCTGCGCAGCAACCTGCATCGCCAGCTGGCCCAGCCACAGCGCGCCCAGGCCGACGCCGACGCCGCGCTGGCCGATCCGCGCCTGTCGGTGGCCAGCGAGATCGACCTGCTGCTGCCCAACGATCCCGAGCGCGCACGCGCCGCGTTCGAGGCCGCACGCGACACCCCTCTGATGGGCGAGCTGCGCGACACCGACGCTGCCTACCTGGCGATCCGCGTCGGCGACGACGCCAGCGCGACGCAATTGTTTGCGCGCGCGTCGGACAAGAACGAACTGCCCGACCACGTCCTGCTCGACGCCGGCTATGCCGCTGGGCGCCTGGGCCGGTCGGACGAGGCGGTGGGCTACTTCAAGCGCGCCGTCGACGCCGCCCAGGACGACCGCCTCGAGCTCACGCCACAACGCCTGTTCGAGACCCGGCGCGAGATCGCCGACCGCTCGCGCACCTGGGGCGCTGTCGCCTCGCTCGGCTATCGCGGCGTCTCCCCGGGCGGGCTCGTAAACGGATCTTCGGCAACCATCGGCGACAGCCTGCAGGCCGGCTTCGAGCTGTCCTGGCGTCCGGCCGGCTATCGCGACGGCAGCTACTACGAGATCTACGGCGGCGGCTTCCACACCCCCTGGACCAAGGGCTCGGCGTCATCGGGCGGCCGCACCACGCAAGGCATGCTCGGCCTGCGCGTGAAGCCGTTCTCGGCTGCCAACCTAGTGCTGGCCGCCGAGCGTCGCATCAAGGTCGGCAACCTGTCGACCAACGACTGGCTGCTGCGCGCCGGCTATTCCTACACCCTCGGCACCGACCTGCGCATCGACGCCGATTCCTGGTTCACCACCCAAGTCTATGCCGAGGTCGGCCGCTTCATGCGGGCGCACCGCAACTACGCCACCTTCGAGGCCGATATCGGCCGCAGCTTCCGGCTGAGCGAGCAGAACTCGCGCCTGGTGCTGTTCCCGCATGCAGTGATCGCCTCCGACCACGATTCCGCCATGGCGCGCGGCCAGCGCACTGCCAGCGGCGCCGGCGTCGGCGTTGCGGCGCGCTACTGGTTCAACGAAGACCGCTACCAGGCCCCGCGCTCCTACGTGGACGTGTCGCTGCAGTACCGGGCGCGCCTGGGTGGCGACACCCGCGGCAAGGGTGTGTTCCTGCGCGTGACCCTCAACTACTGACCGGATGATGGACTGAAATCCAGGATCCATTTCTTTTGATCGATGATGGAAGGAGCCAGACGATGAAAACCGACAACAAGGCCCAGTTGCGAACTGCAATGGTTGCCTCCATATTGCTTGTATTCAGTGCAGCAAGCAGTGCTCAAAAACTAGTCCCACCTCCGCGTGCGTCGAGCGCAACAAGCGACGCTAGGCAAGTAGCCCTGCGACCATTGTCACCAAACCTGACGGTCAATGCATCAAGGGTAACTCCGCCACCGCTGCCACGCGGCTCGGAAATGATTCGAATCGTACCAGGCGACTCACCAGTAGAGAGACAACGCACCGATCGCGCCCATAAGTTCGGCGAACTGCAAAAGAGGAACAACACCACCACAGTGTCTCGGAACGTAAGAGATACTGGGAAACCAGGGTTGACAACATCACCACAGTCACAACTCGGAGGGCGCCAAGGCGCCAGTCTGCCGCCTCAGCCGAACCTGCAATCAAGGACTTTGAAGCTTCAACCAGCACGCGCGCGGGCTGCTCAACCAGCACGCGCGGCGGCTGCTCCTGCTCAACCAGCACGCGCGCTGGCTGCTACGGCCAGTTTGGCAGGGATGCAGGCGGCGCCGCGTACCTTGGTGCTGTACGATGCCCCCCCGAACACCGAGTTCAGCAAACTCGGCAAAGCTTACGCGATCATGATGCGCAACCTGCTGGGCCACTTCGACAGCGCAGTGGACTTGGTGCCGGTGGATCAGTACATCGCGGGCCAGGTAAACTCTTACGACGCCACCTTTTATCTGGGCTCCTATTACGACAACCAGGTGCCGGCAGCCTTCATCAACGATGTCAAGACCACCGAGAACACCGTGGTCTGGTTCAAGTACAACCTGTGGCAGCTGGATTGGGATGGAACCAATGAGTTTCGGGCCCGCTACGGCATGAGCTACTGGGGTGAACTGCAGGGCCTGAACGCGATACCGACGATCCAGAATCCGGAACCTGGCTTCTACGACACGATCAACTACAAGGGACTGCCCTTCGTCAAGTACTACGCGTACGATGCCAGCAGCAACACGGTCGCGGCCGACCCAGATGTGCTGATCATGCACATCGATGATCCGAACAAGGCGACCGAGGTAGTCTCGATGTCTAACCCGAAAAATGGGACACAAGCACCTTACGTCGTGCGCTCGGGCAACTTCTGGTATGTCGCCGACCTGCCGATGAGCTTCATCGGGCCGCGTGACCGTTACTTGGTGCTGACCGATCTGCTGCACGACATGCTGGGCGTGAATCATGCAGAGAATCACCAAGCCATGGTGCGACTTGAGGACGTCAGCGCGCTGGTCAGCACGGACACCATGCAGACGCTGACCGACTATCTTTACCAACAGCAGATTCCGTTCTCCGTCGCCACGATTCCGTACTATGCTGACCCACTGGGAGCCTACAACGGCGGTGTGCCGATGTTCGTGCCGATGTCGCAGGCCACCAACCTGAAGACCTCGCTCAACTACGCTCTGGCGCGTGGCGGAGAAATCGTGATGCATGGCTATACGCATCAATACAGCAACATGCAAAACCCCCACACCGGTGTCAGCGGAGACGACTACGAATTCTGGAACATCGTCAGCAACCAGCCAGTGCCTGAGGATTCGCTGGCCTGGGCGCAGGGACGCTACGCCGCAGGCCTGCTGGAACTCTCGAGCAATGGCTATGCAGCTACGGCCTGGGAGGCTCCGCACTACCACGGTTCTGCCTTGTCATCCAAGGCTGCTGCCCAGACCTTTGCCAAGACTTACCAGCGAGTGGTTTACTTCACCGCCGACACCCCCAACTTCAACGCCGGAACGAACAAGGACTTCTGGGTCGGTCAGATGTATCCGTATGCGATCAAGACCGACTACTACGGCCAGCGCGTGCTGCCGGAAAGCCTGGGCAACAT
>CAYRHV010000037.1:0-13819 GCA_964424045.1 uncultured Ottowia sp.
CGTTGAGCGTTGAGCGTTGAGCGTTGAGCGTTGAGCGTTGAGCAGGTTGGGAGCGACGGGTGTCTGGAAGTTCACGCGAAACGCGCAACGCCCGACGCCCAACCTCATCCCGGTTCCCAGTGCAGGAAATTGCGATACAGGGCCAGCCCCTGGGCTGCGCTCTTCTCGGGATGGAACTGCACGGCAAAAAGATTATCGCGCGCGATGGCAGCGGCAAAGCGCACGCCGTGCTCGGCCTCGCCGACGCAATGCGCCGGATCGCGCGGGCAGGCATGGTAGCTGTGCACGAAATAGAACCAGGGCGCCTCGGCCAGCGAGCCCCAGACCGGATGCGCACGCGTGGGCTGCACCCGGTTCCAGCCCATGTGCGGCACCTTGTAGCGGCTGCCATCGGGCGCGCGCCGGCCGGCCAGCTCGAAGCGCACCACCTCGCCGGGGATCAGGCCCAGCCCCGGCGTGCCGGCGGCGTCGCGCCCTTCGGCGCTGTGGTCGAGCAGCATCTGCATGCCGACGCAGACGCCCAGCAGCGGCTTGCTGGCCGCCGCGTCCAGCACCGCCTCCAGCAGGCCCCCGGCCTGCAGCGCCTGCATGCTGTGATGCATCGCGCCCTGGCCCGGCAGCACCACCCGGTGCGCGCCACGCAACTGCGCCGCATCGGCGGTGACCAGCACCCGCACCCGCAGGTCCTGCGCCGCGAGCCGCAGGGCCTGCGCCACCGAGCGCAGATTGCCCGTGCCGCAATCGACGACGGCGACGGTCTGTTGAGTCGCGAAAGACATGGCTGGCCACGCGTTGGTGTGCGGGCTGCTGGCGACGGGCGTCCTAGAGCACGCCCTTGGTCGAGGGGATGGTGCCGGCCATGCGCGGATCGGGCGTCAGTGCCATGCGCAGGGCCCGGCCGAAGGCCTTGAAGATGGTCTCGACCTGATGGTGCGCGTTCACGCCCTTCAGGTTGTCGACGTGCAGGGTGGCTGCCGCGTGGTTGACGAAGCCCTGAAAGAATTCATGCACCAGCTGGGTGTCGAAGCCGCCGATCATGGCGCTGGTGAACTGCGCCTGCAGCATCAGCCCGGGGCGGCCGGAGAGGTCGATCACCACGCGCGACAGCGCCTCGTCCAGCGGCACGTAGCTGTGGCCATAGCGCGTGATGCCCTTCTTGTCGCCCACGGCCTGGCGCACGGCCTGGCCGATCGCGATGCCCACGTCCTCCACCGTGTGGTGGCCGTCGATGTGCAGGTCGCCCTGGCACTCGACCTCCAGGTCGACCAGGCCGTGGCGCGCGATCTGCTCCAGCATGTGGTCGAAGAAACCGATGCCGGTGGCGAGCCTGGAGCGGCCGGTGCCGTCGAGGTCGAGGCGGACCTGGATGCGGGTCTCGGCGGTGTCGCGCGAGACCGAAGCGGTGCGGGATGTCGTTGTCATAGGGCAGCTTCAAGGGCGGCCAGCATCTGCGCGTTCTCGTCGGTGGTGCCCACCGTCAGGCGCAGGCAGTTGGCCAGCAGGGGATGCATTTTAGAGACGTTCTTCACCAGCACGCCGCGCGCCTTCATGCCCTCGAAGGTCTTTTGCGCATCCGGCACGCGCACCAGGATCATGTTGGCCTGGCTCGGGAACGGGCGCACGGCGGGCAGGCGCGCCAGCGCCGCCAGCAGCTCGGCGCGCTGGGCGCGGATGTCGCGCGCCTGGGCGGCGAAGACCTCGGCATGCTCGAGCGCGAACAGCGCGCACTCGGCGTTCAGCACGCTGACGTTGTAGGGCGGACGCACCTTGTCGATCTCGGCTACCAGCGTCGCCTCGCCCATCAGGTAGCCGATGCGCGCGCCCGCGAGGCCGAACTTGGACAGCGTGCGCATGATGAGCACATGGCGATGCTGATCGGGCGCGCGGCGCACGACGTCGATCCAGCTGTGCGCGGCAAAGGGCTGGTAGGCCTCGTCCATCACCACCAGGCCGCCCTGCACGCCCTGGGCGGCAATGATGCGCGCAATCGTGCCCTCGTCCCACAGCGTGCCGCAGGGATTGTTCGGGTAGGCCAGGTAGACGATGGCCGGCCGCTGCCGCTCGATCGTCGCCAGCATCGCCGCCTCGTCGAGCGCGAACTCCGCCGTCAACGGCACGCCGTGGAAGGCCAGGCCGTGCAGCTGGGCGCTCATGGCGTACATCACGAAGCCGGGCAGCGGCGCCAGCACCGAGGCCCCCGGCACGTCGCAAGCGATCGCCAGCAGGCTGATCAGCTCGTCCGAGCCGTTGCCCAGCATCAGCGTCCAGCCCTCGGGCGGGGCGTCGTGCGCATGGAGCGCCGCGCGCAGCTCGTCGATGCGCGCGCCGGGGTAGCGGTTCACCGCCACCTGGCCCAGGCGCCGGCCGAGCTCGGCCTGCAGGCTGGCCGGCAGGCGATATGGGTTCTCCATGGCATCGAGCTTGACCAGGCCGGCCGAGTCCTGGATGGCGTAGGCGTGCATGCCCTGCACGTCGTGGCGAATGCGGGCCAGCGGATCGGGAACGGGTGTTTCAGCTTTCATCGCGGTTTGACAGTTCGCCGGGGCGAACCTGGAACGGGTTCATGATCTGCACCGCATCGAAGCGCTGCAGGTGCGGCAGGTCTTCGCTCAGCAGGTACTGGCAGCCCTGCTGCTGCGCCGAGGAGACGATCAGCGCGTCCCAGTAACCCAGGCCGTGGCTGTCCTGCAGCGCCCAGGCGCCGTCGATGACGCCGATCTCCAGATGCGGCGGCTGCCACAGGCGCAGGTTGCGCACTGCCGCGCGCGCCTGCTGCACCGGCATGCGGGCGCGGAAACGCGTGATCGCGTTGTGATAGAGCTCGTTGAGCACCTGGGTGCTGATGCGGCCGCAGCGCTCGGTCCAGCACCAGCGCACCCATTCGCGCGCCCGCGCCTGCCGCTCGGCGTCGCGCTCGTCGGCGGTGTGCAGGAACACCGGCGTATCGACGAAGACCAGGGGCACGTCACTCCACCTCGCTCAGGCGCAGGTAGGGCCCGTCGCTGGCGCCCCAGGACTCGAAGCGCAGCGCGCTGCGCATGGCCTGCGCGTAGGCGTCCTCCTGGCGCATCTTCTCGGCCAGCATCTCGCCCACCATGCGCGAGACGCTGCTGCCGCGCCGCGCCGCCTCGACGCGGGCCCATTCGAGCACGCCATCTTCGACCGTGATGGTGACGTTCTTCATGGCGCGCAGTTTACACTGATTTCGTGTAACACGATATTCGTGTATCACGAATATCGTGTCTACCGAGTCAAATTCGATTCAGGATCCACCGGCGCGCCCATCCACCGGGTCATCGCGCAGCGGAAAGCGGATGGCACGCACTTCGGCTCGATAGAAGGGGAAGTAGTCCGGCGTGTCCCAGAAATTGCCGGCCTCGACGCGGTGCGGCAGCCGAAAGCCGGCGACCTCGCGAAAATCGGACAAATGGCCGCCGAAGGGCTGAAGTCGATAGCGCCGCTCGGGATTGGCATCGCTCCAGCGCAGGAAGGACACCTCGATCGGGCAGCCGTCCGGCCCCACCCGCACGTCGACTGCCTGGCTCAGGTCGCCGCGCCGCACCGAGACGCGCGCCCGATCCGGGCCGACGGCTTCCCAGCGCACCCCTGGCCCCGGCAGCAGCGCGGCCGGGGTCCAGAACACCGCCTCGGCGACGTGGCGGCCAAAGGCGGCGCGGGCGTGATCGGCATCGTCTCCGAGCCGTGCCACCGGCAACAGGCCCAGCACGCGAAAGCGCGTCCAGCTGCCCGCATCGGAGCCGCTGACCGGCAGCCCGCCGCGCAGGCGCAGGCGCCAGACGAAGCCGTGCGGCGTCGCCAGGATCTGCCGTGCCTCCATGGGGCGGTAGCGTGGCCGCTCGCGCGTGCCGAGGCTGAACTGGCCGCCCATGTCGATCTCGCCCACGGTCCACAGGCGCGCACCCGGCCGGATCACATGGCAGAAGTAGCGCCGCGCCGGCTCCGGCAGGTCGGCCACCTGGCTGGGCGAGAAGACCCCCACACACTGCGGCTGCAGGGCGCGCTGCCGCTGCCACTCGGCGCGCTCGGCCCGCCGGTCGTGCAGACGCAGCCAGCCCAGCCAGAGCAGGCCGGCAGCCAGGGCGAGCGCAATCGTTGCCAGCAGTCCCATCCTGCGTCTGCGTGTGTGCGAGCACTCATTGTCTGCCATGCCGCAGCGCCGGCGCAGGCCACCCCAACACGGCAGAATCGGCCCCATGGACCCACACACCGCAAGCACCGGCGAATTCTGGGACTGGCAGTTCAGCCGCACGCCGGACGCCAAGTATGGCGAACAGCCCAACGCCTTCCTGGCCCAGCAGGCGGCGCGCCTGGCCCCCGCTTCGCGCATCCTCGTGCCCGGCGACGGCGAAGGCCGCAACGGCATCTGGCTGGCCGGACAGGGCCACGCCGTGACCACGGTCGATGCCTCGGCCATCGGCGTTGCCCGCGCGCGCGAACTGGCGCGCCGGCGTGGCGTCACGCTGCAGATCACCGAGGCCGACCTGGCCGAATGGACGCCGGAGCCGACCGGCTTCGACGCCGTCGCCTGCATCTACCTGCACCTGCCACCATCACTGCGCACCGCGGTGCATCAGAAGCTGGCCCAGGCCCTGCGCCCGGGCGGCCTGCTGATCCTGGAGGCCTTCCACCCCGACCAGCTGCCGCTGACCAGCGGCGGGCCCAAGAACCTCGCCATGCTCTATACACTGGATCTGCTGCGCCAGGATTTCGGCGCCGGCATGCAGGAACTGCTGGCGGCCGAGACCGACACCGTGCTCGACGAAGGCAGCGGCCACCATGGGCGCGCCCAGGTCACGCGCTGGGTCGGCCAGCGCACCGCCGCTGCCGTCCGCGGCGACCTGGCGAGCTGAATGGCCCCATTTTTCATGTGTTAGCCTGTCGCGCAGGAATCCATTGCGCCTGGCGCGCGCACGGCGCCGGTCAGACGCAATGGTTGCCCACCGCTTGTGTCGGACAACCAGGAGCCGGTCATCGATCGCCAGGACGAAACCCGCAACGACGAAAACAGAACGCCAACAGCAAGGGCAGGCGTGCCCCCGACTGCCGCGGCAGGCGCGGGGCACGATCCCGGCAGGAGAGCCGGCGCGCGGGCGCGTGAATCGGCGCGCCGCGTGGTCCGGGCGCTGGAGCACCCCGGCCCGGGCCTGGTGCATCCGGCGCTGATCCCGGGCGTCGGCGTCGAGAAGACCCGGTTCGAATTCGGCACCAATCCGCTGGTGTTCGCAGTCTCCGGCCTGCTGATCGGGGCGGTGATCGCCTGGGCCATCCTCGCGCCCCGTTCGATTCCGGCGATCGGCAGCGCGGCACTCGGCTGGGTCAACCTCAACTTCGGCTGGCTGTTCCGGCTGCTGGCGGTGGTGGTGCTGGGCTTCATGGTGGTGCTCGGCTACGGCCGCTGCGGCGGCGTGCGCCTGGGTGCCGACGACGAGAAGCCCGAATTCAGCACGCCCTCGTGGATCGCCATGATGTTCTCGGCCGGCATGGGCATCGGCCTGCTGTTCTACGGACCCTACGAACCGCTGGTCTACTTCAACCAGCCGCCACACGGCTTTCGCGCCGTCGCTGGCACGGTCGACGCAGCGCATGCGGCAATGGCGCAAACGGTCCTGCACTGGGGCCTGATCCCGTGGGCCTTCTACGCCCTGGTCGGTGGCGCGATTGCCTACAGCGCCTATCGACGCGGGCGCCGGCCGCTGATCTCGGCGATCTTCGAGCCGCTGATCGGCGAGCGTGCACGCGGCCCGCTGGGCGCGGTGATCGACATCTTCGCCATCATCGTGACGCTGTTCGGCACCGCGGTCTCGCTCGGCATCGGCGCGCTGCAGATCGCCGAGGGCGTGGAGATCGTCTCGGGCGCGGGCGCGCTGGGCAACGGCCTGATCGTCGCCATCATCGCGGTGCTGACCGGCGCCTTCATCGTCTCGGCGGTCTCGGGCGTGTCGCGCGGCATCCGCATCCTGTCCAACGCCAACATGGTGATCGCCGGCTGCATCGCGCTGTTCGTGCTGGTCGCCGGGCCGACCATCTTCCTGCTCAACCTGCTGCCCTCGTCGTTCCTGGCGTTCCTGCGCAATTCGCTCATGATGCTGGCGCGCAACCCCGAGCAGGGCCCGGAGGTGGCGAGCTTCCTGTCGAGCTGGACCGTCTACTACTGGGCCTGGTGGATCTCCTGGACGCCCTTCGTCGGCATGTTCATCGCCAAGATCTCGCGCGGCCGCACGCTGCGCGAGTTCGTCACCGTGGTGATCGTGGTGCCCTCGATCGTCTGCGCGCTGTGGTTCCTGATCTTCGGCGGCACCGCCATGTTCCAGGACCTGAGCGGCCTGGGCCTGAGCGCATCCGGTTCGCCCGAGGCCATGCTGTTCGACCTGCTGCGCAACCTCCCGCTGGGCACGGTGACGATGGTGCTGGCCATGCTCTCGATCGTCGTGTTCTTCGTCACCTCGGCCGATTCGGCGTCGATCGTCATGAGCTCGATGACGCAGCGCGGCCAGCCCGACCCCTCGCCGCGCATCACCATCACCTGGGGCGTGCTGCTCGGCGCCACCGCCACCTCGCTGCTGCTGGCCGGCGGCGAGAATGCGCTGTCGGGCCTGCAGTCGATCATGGTGGTGTCGGCGCTGCCGTTCTCGCTGGTGCTGATCGGCATGATGCTGGCCTGGAGCAAGGAGCTGCGCTTCGACCCCTACCTGCTGCGCCGGCAATACGCGCAGGCGGCGATTGCGCAGGGCGTGCGGCTGGGCATCGCCGTGCACGGCGATGACTTCGTCTTCGGCACCAGCAAGGTGGCCACCGACGAGGGCGCCGGCGGCTGGCTCGACACCAACGATCCCAAGCTCACTGCGTGGTACCTCGACGTCGTCAAGGACCAGGCCGACATCCTGAGCGCCGACGATGTGCGCCGCACGCTGACGCCGGGCCGCATCCAGCCCAAGGGGCCGCCGCGCCCGGACCTGACGGCTTCGGGTGATGAGGCGACGACCACACGCCGGCTGGGCGACGCAGCGGGCGACCGCTGACGCCGGACGCGCCTCAGGGCGGCGCCCCGTCCGCCCTAGCGCAGAAACGGAATCTGCGTGAAGATCTGCAGCACCGTGGCGTTCACCAGGTCGACGAAGAAGGCGCCCACCAGCGGCACGATCAGGTAGGCCTTGTAGGACGGGCCGAAGCGGTCCGTGATGGCCTGCATGTTGGCGATCGCCGTCGGCGTCGCGCCCAGGCCGAAGCCGCAGTGGCCGGCCGCCACCACCGCCGCGTCGTAGTCGCTGCCCATGAAGCGATAGGTGATGAAGGCGGCAAACGCCATCATCGCCACCACCTGGACCGCCAGGATGATGGCCACCGGCCCGGCTAGGTCGGCCAGCTCCCACAGCCGCAGGCTGAGCAGCGCCATCGCCAGGAACAGCGACAGCGAGGCATTGCCGAACACGTCGATGGCACGGTCGAACATGTCGAAGTGGAACAGGTGCGTGAGCACGTTGCGGATCACGACGCCGCTGGCCAGCGCCCAGATGAAGGTCGGCAGCTCGATCCAGCTGCCCTTGGTCCAGCCGCTCAGCAGGTCGGCAGCCGTGAGGCAGGCGGCGAACATCGCCAGGGTCTCGATCGCGACATAGGCCGTGATCAGGCGCGGCTGGTCGAACATGTCGAAGGTCAGGCGCTGGGCGCGGTCTTCCTCGTCGGCCTGGTCGTGGCGCGGCCTGCCCGAGATGGCGTCGATCGAATCGCGCGGCCCGGCCTCGGGCACGGGCTCGCGCTTCTGCTTGCGGATCAGGTAGCGCGCCACCGGGCCGCCGATCAGGCCGCCGAACACCAGGCCGAAGGTGGCCGTCGCAATGCCCAGGGTGGTGGCGCCGGTGATGCCGTAGTTCTGCTCCAGCACCGGGCCCCAGGCACCGGCCGTGCCATGCCCGCCGGTGAGCGTGATGGAGCCGACCACGAGACCGATCAGCGGCTTGAGTCCGAGCGCTGTCGCCAGGCTGACGCCGATCAGGTTCTGCACCACGATGAAGCAGGAGACGATCACCAGCAGCACCACGAGTGGCTTGCCGCCCTCCTTCAGGCGCGTGAAATCGGCGCTCAAGCCGATCGAGGCGAAGAACATCAGCATGAAGGTGGTCTGCAGCTCGGTGCTGAAGCGGAACTTCCAGCCCAGCCAGGCGTTGAGCGTGTAGACGATGACGGCGGCCAGCAGGCCGCCCGCCACCGGCTCCGGAATGTTGAAGGCCGAGAGAAACCGGATCCTGAACACCAGCCAGTGTCCGACCAGCATGACGAGCGCCGCCAGGATCAGGGTGTGATAGCCGTTGAGCGTGATTTCCATGTCCCCTCCTTCCCGGGTTGCCGCGGCGCCGGGTGCCGGCCCGACGTCGACCGCATCATGCCAACTGCACGCGCTGCGTTCAACCTAAATCCGGCAGTTGACCGCTGGTCGTCGTCTTGAAACCCGCATGAATGTTGACTGCGGCTGCCCCGATGGCGTTCACCTGCCGGGTGAGAGCGCTATGCGCCCACGGCGCCTGAAGCTGAGAAGATCAGGGGCTGCAGGACGGGCGACCGATCGGCTGCGCACCGTCGCGCAGCCGATGCAACAGCGAGCGGGTGATTCAAGCTGCTCCGCTGCGCAGCGCCTATCCACGATGCCTGCAACTCCAAGGTTCAGGCGGCCGCAGAGCAGGCCATCCCAGTGGCAGCCATGGCCAGGGTCCCCCTGGCCATAGGCCGCGCCCCCTCGAGGGGGGAGGAGCAACATCGCGCAGCGAGTGGAGCCACGGGGGTGGGCAACTCCCTATCCGCGCATCTGCGCCGCCCGCGCGTGCGCCTGCAGGCCTTCACCGAGCGCCAGCACGCAGGCCGTGTGACCGAGCCTCTGCGCCCCGATCTCGCTCACCTGGATCAGGCTGGTGCGCTTCTGGAAGTCGTAGACCGACAGTGGCGAGGAGAAGCGTGCCGTGCCGCTGGTGGGCAGCACGTGGTTCGGGCCGGCGCAGTAGTCGCCCAGGCTCTCGCTGGTCCAGGCACCCAGGAAGATGGCGCCGGCGTGGCGCAGCAGCGGCTCCCAGCGCTCGGGTTCGTGGCTGGCGATCTCCAGGTGCTCGGGCGCGATCCGGTTGGCCAGGCGGCAGGCCTCCTCCATGTCGCGCGTCTGGATCAGCGCACCGCGCCCGGCCAGGCTGCGGGCGATGATCTCGGCGCGCGGCAGGCTCGGCAGCAGGCGCTCCATCTCGGCCTGTACGCGGTCGAGGTAGGCCGCGTCGGGGCACAGCAGGATGCTTTGCGCGAGTTCGTCGTGCTCGGCCTGCGAGAACAGGTCCATCGCCACCCAGTCGGCCGGCGTGCTGCCGTCGGCCAGCACCAGGATCTCGCTCGGGCCCGCGATCATGTCGATGCCCACCAGGCCGAACACCCGTTTCTTGGCGCTGGCCACATAGGCGTTGCCCGGACCGGTGATCTTGTCCACGCGCGGAATGCTCTCGGTGCCGTAGGCCAGCGCGCCGATGGCCTGCGCGCCACCGATGGCGAACGCGCGCGTGATGCCGGCCACGTGCGCGGCCGCCAGCACCAGCGGATTCTTCTCGCCACCCGGGGTCGGCACCACCATGACGATGTCGCCCACCCCGGCCACCTGGGCCGGGATCGCGTTCATCAGGACTGACGAAGGATAGGCGGCCTTGCCGCCGGGCACATAGATGCCGACGCGATCCAGCGGCGTCACCTTCTGGCCCAGCAGCGTGCCATCCTCGTCGCGGAAGGTCGCTGTCTCGCCGCCCTGCGTCTTCTGCCACTCGTGGTAGCGGCGGATGCGACCGGCGGCCATCAGCAGCGCCTGGCGCTGGCTCTCCGACAGGCTGTCAAAGGCCGCCGCCAGGTCGTCCTGGCGCAGTTGCAGGTCCTTCACGGCGCCGGCCTTCATGCCGTCGAAACGCGCGGTGTATTCGAGCACGGCGGCGTCGCCGCGCGCCTGCACGTCGGCCAGGATCTCCTGCACGCGGCGCTCGATGGCGGCATCCTGCTCGGCGCTCCAGTGCAGGCGCTGCTGCAGGCGCTGCTCGAAATCGGCGTCGGCCGTGGACAGTCGGGCGGGGGCAACGGTCGGTTTCATGCGGGTTCGGCCACGATGGCGCGGGCAAAGGCGTCGATGATGGGGCGGATGGTGGCGGTCTTGAGCTTGAGCGCGGCCTGGTTGACCACCAGGCGCGAGCTAATGTCCAGGATGTGCTCGACCTCGACCAGGTGATTCGCCCGCAGCGTGTTGCCGGTGGACACCAGGTCGACGATGGCGTCGGCCAGGCCGGTGAGCGGCGCCAGCTCCATGCTGCCATAGAGCTTGACCAGGTCCACGTGCACGCCCTTGTCGGCGAAGAAATTGCGCGCCACGCTGGTGTATTTGGTGGCCACCGTGATGCGGCTGCCCTGGCGCGCGGCATGCGCGTAGTCGAAGCCCTCCGGCGCCGCCACCGCCATGTGGCAGCGCGCGATGCGCAGGTCCAGCGGCTGGTAGAGCCCGCTGCCGCCGTGCTCGAGCAGCACGTCCAGGCCGGCGACGCCGAGGTCGGCGCCGCCGTATTCGACGTAGGTCGGCACGTCACTGGCGCGCACCAGCACCACCCGCACCTCGGATCGATTCGTCGGCAGGATCAGCTTGCGTGAGGTCTCGGGGTCTTCCAGCACCTCGATGCCGGCCGCGGCCAGCAGCGGCAGGGTCTCGTCGAAGATGCGCCCCTTGGACAGGGCCAGGGTGATGGTGTTCACGTGGTGATCCTCTCGATGTCGGCCGCCAGGCCACGCAGCTTCTCTTCCATCTGATCGTAGCCGCGGTCCAGGTGGTAGATGCGGTCGACCAGGGTCTCGCCATCAGCCACCAGGCCGGCAATGACCAGGCTGGCCGAAGCCCGCAGGTCGGTCGCCATCAGCTTGGCGCCCGAGAGCACGGGCACGCCCTGAATCATGGCGCTGCGGCCATCGACGTGGATGCGCGCGCCCAGGCGCGCCAGCTCGTTGACGTGCATGAAGCGGTTCTCGAAGATCGTCTCGGTGACGGTGCTGGCGCCTGCGGCCACGCAGTTGAGTGCCATGAACTGGGCCTGCATGTCGGTCGGGAAGCCCGGGTATTCGCTGGTGCGAAAGCTTTGCGCCTGCAGCGCCTGACCACCCAGGCTGGTCACGCGCAGGCCGCCATCGACGGCCTCCACCGTCGCGCCGGCATCGCGCAGCTTGTCGATCACCGCGTCCAGGTGGTCGGCCCGTGCGTCACGCACCAGAGCCTGGCCGCCGGCGGCTGCTACCGCGCACAGGAAGGTGCCGGCCTCGATGCGATCGGCCACCACCTCGTGCGTGCAACCGTGCAGGCGCGCCACGCCCTCGATGCGGATGCGGCTCGTGCCCTGGCCCTCGATGCGCGCGCCCATCTTCACCAGCATGTCGGCCAGGTCGGCCACCTCGGGCTCCTGGGCGGCGTTCTCCAGCACCGTCTCGCCCTCGGCCAGGCAGGCCGCCATGAGCAGGTTCTCGGTGCCGGTGACGGTGACCATGTCGGTCGTGATGCGCGCGCCCTGCAGGCGCTCGCGCCCCGGCGGCAGGCGCGCCACCATGTAGCCGTGCTCGACCGCGATCTCGGCACCCATGGCCTGCAGGCCCTTGATGTGCTGGTCCACCGGGCGCGAGCCGATCGCGCAGCCGCCGGGCAGCGACACGCGGGCACGCCCGAAGCGCGCCAGCAGCGGCCCCAGCACCAGCACCGAGGCGCGCATGGTCTTGACCAGCTCGTAGGAGGCCTCGGGGCTCAGCGTGTCCGGCGCCACGAAGCTCATGCCGCCGCGCTCGCCGTGCGTCTGCGTCGTCACACCCATGTGGTCCAGCAGGCGACGCATGGTGCGCACGTCGTGCAGGCGCGGCACGTTGACCAGGTGCACCGGCTCGGCGGTCAGCAAGGCCGCGCACATCTCCGGCAGCGCGGCGTTCTTGGCGCCCGAGATCCGGACTTCGCCATGCAGCGGCCGGCCTCCGCGGATCAGCAGCTTGTCCATCGGGTCGCGTGCTCAGTCCATGTCGTGCGCGGGCCTCAGGCTTCGCGCGCGGCGGCCCACTCGGCCGGGGTCAGGGTCTTCATCGACAGCGCGTGCAGGGCCTCGGACTCCAGCTCGCGGTCCAGCGTCGCATAGACCATCTGGTGACGCGCGATCGGGCGCTTGCCTTCGAAGGCGGTCGAGACGATGACGGCAAACCAGTGATGACCGTCGCCATCCACCCGGACGTGCTCGCACGGCAGACCGGCGGCGATGGCTTGTTCGATGTATTCAGCGTTCATGTCGGATCGAGGATGACAAATGACAAATGACCTCGCTGCGCTTCGATGACGACGCTGCGCGCCGACACGGTGTCAGCGCCATTCGTCATTGAAGTCGCGTCCGCGGCGAAGTCATTCGTCATGCGTCATCGGTCAGTAGCGCAGCTTGTAGCCGCTGCGCAGCAGTTGCAGCGTCAGCGCCGACACCGCGGCCACGCTGATCGCGGTCACGCCCAGGCTGAACCAGGGCGAGACGTCGCTGACGCCATAGAAGCCGTGGCGAAAGCCGTCGATCATGTAGAAGAAGGGGTTGAAGCGGCTCACCGTGCGCCACACGCCCGGCAGCGAGTTGATCGAGTAGAACACGCCGGCCAGGAAGGTCATCGGCATGACGATGAAGTTCTGGAACACCGCCATCTGGTCGAACTTGTCGGCCCACAGGCCGGCCAGCAGGCCCAGCACGCCCATCAGCGTGGCGCCCAGCACGGCAAACACCAGCACCCAGGCCAGCGCGTCGAGGCGCGGCGGCGCATACCAGAGCGTCACCAGGTAGACGCCCAGGCCGACCAGCAGGCCGCGCGCGATGGCGGCGCCGACGTAGGCGACGAACCAGTGCCAGGCCGACAGCGGGGTCAGCAGCAGGAACACCAGGTTGCCCATGATCTTGCTCTGCACCATGCTGGAGGCGCTGTTGGCAAAGGCGTTCTGCAGCACGCTCATCATCACCAGCCCGGGCACCAGGAAGGCCACGTAGCCGACGCCCGGATAGACCTGCACCCGGCCCTCCAGCACGTGGCCGAAGATCAGCAGGTAGAGCACCGAGGTCAGCACCGGCGCGGCGATGGTCTGCAGCGCCACGCGCCAGAAGCGCAGCACCTCCTTGGTCAGCAGCATCTTCCAGCCGTCGTTGGGAGCCGCCGGTGCACGCAGCGACGGATGGGCCTGGCTGACGATTTCGCTCATGGCGCCGCCCCCGTCACCAGCGGCATCCGGCCGCTGGCCGCGCCGCCCGACATGATCTGGATGAACACGTCCTCCAGGTCGGGCTTGCGGATCTCGATGTCCTCCACGCGCACGCCGGCCTGGCGCAGCGCCACCAGCTGGTGCTCGATCTCGGCCGTGTCCTGCACCGGCAGCTCGACGATGCGACCGGTGACGCGGGCCAGGCGCGCCTGCTCGGCCGGCAGCAGGTCATCGGTCTTGAAATACAGCACCTTGGACGCCGCACTGGCCAGCAGCGCACTCAGGCGGTCGAGCGCGATCACGCGTCCGAGCTTGAGCATGGCGATGCGCTGGCACAGCGCCTCGGCCTCCTCCAGGTAGTGCGTGGTCAGCAGCACGGTGTGGCCGCGGTGGTTCAGCCCGGCGACGAACTGCCACAGGCTCTGGCGCAGCTCGACGTCGACGCCGGCGGTGGGCTCGTCGAGCACGATCACCGGCGGCTTGTGCACCAGCGCCTGCGCCACCAGCACGCGCCGCTTCATGCCGCCCGAGAGCTGGCGCATGTTGGCG
>CAYRHV010000038.1:0-13604 GCA_964424045.1 uncultured Ottowia sp.
ACCTCGCGCTCAAGGTCTCGGACCAGGCCATGGCCGAGCTGGCGAAGGTCGGCTTTGACCCGGTGTTTGGTGCGCGGCCGCTCAAGCGGGCGATCCAGCAGCGCATCGAGAACCCGCTGGCCAAGCTGATCCTGGAGGGGCGCTTCCCGCCCAAGACCGAGATCGAGGTCAAGGCCGATCCGGTCAAGGACCCGGGCGTGTTCGAGTTCGCCGACGCGCCCATGGCCACCTGAGCGCGGGGCTGCTGGCAGCACAAGGCGCCTGCATGCAGGCGCCTTTTCGTGTCAGCTGGATGCCGATCGCGTCAGCGCCGTGGCGCTGGCCGCGTCAACGCTCGGGAGTGCGCACCGCCATCGGCTGCACGAAGGTGTCCCAGCCGCAGACTGCCAGCAGGACCAGCGTGGTCAGGCTGCTCAGCAGCAGCATGTCGAAGCGGCGGCTGATCGCCGCCAGCGCCAGCAGGGCTACCGCGCCGGCCAGGTGCGAGCGCGGCGCGCCGCCGTAGACGATGCGCTTGTAGATCGCGCTGCCGAGCAGGTAGACCAGCGGCCCGCCGACCAGCACGAGGTGCTGCGCGATGTTCTGGACAGCGCCGGGTGCGACCAGCACCAGGTCGTTGCCGACAGCGCAGCCGATGATGCCGGCGATCAGCACCGCGTGGCTGTAGTGGTAGTAGGCGCCGAGCCGTCCGGGGTCACTGCAATGGGTGATGACGCGGATTGCGTCGTCGCTTGAGGTGCCGAAGTACAGCCACCACAGCGCCAGCGTGCCGACGAAGGTCGCCAGCAGGCCGCCGTTGATCACCGGGGTCCACGCTGGCGCCGCGCTGAACAGGCCGGCACTGGAGAGCAGGGCCTCGCCCAGGGCGACGATGACGAAGGACTGGCAGCGCTCCGCCAGGTGCCCGCCGTCGATGGTCCAGTCCCGCGTCACCGAGCGGCCCAGGCCGGGCAGCGCGAAGCCGAACATCGGCGAGACGTATTCGCAGGCTGCCGCCAGCAGCCAGCAGGCCAGGCGCGCATCGCCCTCGAGCACGCCGCCGGCGATCCACAGCACGGCCGAAATCAGCAGCCAGCCCAGCATGCGTCGGTGGTTGGGCGCGAGCGCGTGCGCCGCGCCCAGTTCCCAGACGATGAAGGCCGTGCGACCCACCTGCAGCCCGGCGTAGCACAGCGCGAACGCCAGGCCGCGCGCGCCGAAGGCCTGCGGAATCGCCGCCGCCATGCCCAGCGCCAGCAGCATGCTGGCCAGCAGCAGGGCGCGGATGCGCGGCGTGCGCGGGTCGAACCAGTTGGTCATCCAGCAGGTGTATTGCCAGCCCAGCCAGACCGCGAACCACAGTGCGATGGTCTGCGCCAGGCCGGCCGGCGTCAGGTGCTCCAGCAGGCCGTGGCTGATCTGCGTGGCGGCGAAGGCGTAGACCAGGTCGAACAGCAGTTCCTCGGGCGTGACGCGGGCCTGCTCGCCGTTGCGTTCGCGCAGGGTGCAGATGTGGCTCATGGGGGACCGCTTTGGTTCGGGGCGCCGCAATGATGCCACTGCACTCGTCATTCGGCTTGCCCTCACGGCGGGCGTGGGCGCCAACCGGTCGCGGCCGTGCCGTTCGACGGATTGTGGGGGCACCGTTTCTGGAGGGGGTCGCCTGACGTCGCCGCTGGTGCCGCGCAGGCGCTGGACAAAATCCGGCTGGAACTGCAGAGTCGGGGCATCGGCGTGCTGCGGGGTGCGCGGGTGGCGGGTGCCGTCGTTTCGGGCGGTGCCTGCGTCCGGCGTCATTCGAAGGTCAGCGCGCAACACAGGCAGCAACCCGGATCCAGGAGGTGGCGGTGAATCAGGACAGGCTTCAGGCCACGGCAGGCGGGACCGCTGCGGGTTCGGATCAGGACCCGGAAGAGACCCGGGAGTGGCTGTCGGCGCTCGATGGGGTCGTGCAGGCCGCGGGTCCCGAGCGCGCGCGCGAGCTGCTCGACGCGTTGGATCGTCACGCCAAGAACCTGCACATCCACGCCAGCGTGCATCCCTATTCGGCGCACCAGAACACCATTGCCGTAGAGCAGCAGCCGCGCTACCCGGGCGATCTGGAGATCGAGCAGCGGCTGACGTCGATCATCCGCTGGAACGCGCTGGCGATGGTGGTGCGGGCCAACGCGGCCTATGGCGAGCTGGGCGGGCACATCACCAGCTACGCCTCGGCGGCAGAGCTGTTCGAGATCGGCTTCAACCACTTCTTTCGCGCCGATTCGGCGCAGGGCCCGGGCGACCTGGTGTATTTCCAGCCGCACTCGGCGCCGGGCGTCTATGCGCGGGCTTTCCTGGAGGGGCACCTGTCGGAGGACGACCTGAGCCACTACCGCCAGGAGGTCGGCGGCGGTGGCCTGTGCTCCTACCCGCATCCCTGGCTGATGCCCGAGTTCTGGCAGTTCCCGACCGGCTCCATGGGGCTGGGGCCGCTGAGCGCCGTGTATCAGGCGCGCTTCCTGCGCTACCTGCAGCACCGCGGGCTGGCCGACACCGCCGGGCGCCGGGTCTGGGGCGTGTTCGGCGACGGCGAGATGGACGAGCCCGAATCCATCGCCGGCCTGAGCCTGGCCGCGCGCGAAGGCCTGGACAACCTGACTTTCGTCATCAACTGCAACCTGCAGCGGCTGGACGGCCCGGTGCGCGGCAACGGCCAGATCATCAACGAGCTGGAGGGCCTGTTCAGCGGCGCCGGCTGGAACGTGATCAAGGTGATCTGGAGCTCGGACTGGGACGCGCTGTTTGCGCGCGACCACCACCACGCCCTGTTGCGGCGCTTTGCCGCCATGGTGGACGGTGAGTTCCAGACCCTGGGCGCCAAGGATGGCGAATACAACCTGTCGCACTTCTTCGATACCGACCCCGAGCTGCGCGCGCTGGTGAACGACCTCACGATCCGGGAGATCGACGAGCTGCGCCGCGGCGGGCACGACTTCAAGAAACTCTACGCGGCCTACCATGCGGCGCGTGAGCACCGGGGCCAGCCGACGGTGATCCTGGCCAAGACCAAGAAGGGCTACGGCATGGGCGCCGCGGGCGAGTCGCGCATGACCGCGCACCAGCAGAAGAAGCTCGACGTCGACGCCCTGCTGGCTTTCCGCGACCGCTTCGCGCTGCCGCTGGACAACGAGGCCGTGACCGAGATGCGCTTCTACCGGCCGGCCGACGATTCGCCCGAGATGAAATACCTGCACGCGCGGCGCGCTGCGCTGGGCGGCTACCTGCCGCGCCGGCGGCGCCGGGCCGAGCCGCTGCCGATGCCACCGCTGGAGAGCTACGGCAAGTTCGCGCTCGAGGGCAGCGAGCGCGAATCGTCCACCACCACCGGCCTGGTGCGCATGCTCGGCAACCTGCTCAAGGACAAGGTGGTGGGCCCGCGCGTGGTGCCCATCGTGGCCGACGAGGCGCGCACCTTCGGCATGGCGACGCTGTTCCGGCAGGTCGGCATCTACTCGCCGGTGGGCCAGCTTTACAACCCCGAGGACGCCGACACGCTGCTCTACTACAAGGAGACCACCGACGGCCAGCTGCTGGAGGAGGGCATCACCGAGGCCGGCGCCACCGCCTCCTGGACCGCCGCCGCCACGGCCTACAGCGTCAGCGGCATCACCATGCTGCCGTTCTACATCTATTACTCGATGTTCGGCTTCCAGCGCGTGGGCGATCTGATCTGGGCCGCCGCGGACCAGCGCGCACGGGGCTTTCTGATCGGCGCCACCTCCGGCCGCACCACCCTGGCCGGCGAGGGCCTGCAGCACCAGGACGGCAACAACCACCTGATTGCTTCCATGGTGCCGAACTGCCGCGCCTACGACCCGGCCTTCACCAGCGAGGCGGCGGTGATCTTCCACCACGGCGCGCGGCGCATGCTGGAGGAGCAGCGCGACGAGTTCTACTACATCACGGTCGGCAACGAGAACTACCCGCAGCCGGCGCTGGTCCCCGAACAGCACGAGGCCGTGATCCGCGGCATGTATCTTCATGGCCGCCACGCGGGGCGTGCCGGCGCGCCCGGCGTGCGCCTGCTGGGCTCCGGCACCGTCCTGCGCGAGGTCATCGTCGCCGCCGAGCTGCTGGCCGCCGACTGGGGCATCGGCTCCGAGGTCTGGAGCGTGACCAGTTTCTCGGAGCTGGCGCGCGAGGCGCGCAGCGCCGAGCGGCGGCGGCTGTTCCACGATGCCGGTGGGTCCGACGACACCCATCTGGCACGCTGCCTGCCCGGCGCGGTGCCGATCGTGGCGGCCACCGACTACGTGCGCGGCTACGCGCAGCTGATCGCCTCCTACCTGCAGGCGCCTTACACGGTGCTGGGCACCGACGGCTTCGGCCGCAGCGACACCCGGGCCCAGCTGCGCCGCTTCTTCGAGGTCGATCGCCACCACGTGGCCCTGGCCGCGATTGCCGCGGTCGCGCCCGAGCGTCACGCCGAAGCGCTGGCGCGCTACGGCATCCAGGCACCGCCGGACGATCCCTGGAGCACGTGATCAGGATGCACGGCTTGTTTCCGCGTCCTGACTCAGACCGGCGCTGCCGGCATCAGCAGCACCACCCGGCCCACGTTTCGCCCTTGCTCCAACTGCTGATGCGCTTCGGCGATGGATGACAGCGGGAATCGATGCGCGATCTCGAAGCCTGGCCAGCCGCCGGCCAGCGCGGCATTCAGGTCGCGCGCGGCAGCGGCCTTGGCCTTTGGCGGGAAGTCGTCGCTGCCCATGAAGTGCACCGCGATGTTCTTGAACAGCAACTCCCAGAACGGGATCACCGGCTGCGGCACCCCGCTTGCATAGGTGGCGATGGAGCCACCGACCCGCAGGACTGCGGTGTCGACGGCGGCGTTGGCGTCGAACGCGACTTCCACGGCATGGTCCACCCCATCGGGCGCCAGCGCGAGGATTTCACCGGTGATTTCGTCGGCATGGACATCGTCTGTCCGCACGACGGCGTGGGCGCCGGCGCGCGCCGCGATTTCCTCGTCGTGACGCGAGCGCACGGTGGCGAGGACGCGGGCCCCGGCCCGATGCGCGAGCTGGATGGCGCAGACGCCGACCGCCCCGGCGCCGCCCCGCACCAGCACGGTGCGGCCCGCGACCGGCCCGGCGACGTGCACGCAGCGGTGCGCGGTGATGCCGGGGATGCCGAGGCAGGCGCCCTGCTCGAAGGGCACTCCGGCGGGCAGCGGCACCGCCTGTATGGATGGCACGACGACATACTCGGCCGCCGTGCCGAACGGGCGGTAGCTCTGGGCGCCGTAGCACCACGCGCGCTCGCCGACACGCGCTGCCGGCACGCCGTCTCCCACCCGGTCGATGACACCGGCGCCGTCGCTGTGCGGGATCACGCGCGGATACGGCATGCCGTATCCGTAGGCATTCCGGCGTTTCTGCAGGTCGCCCGGGTTGATGCCGGAGACGGCGACGCGGATGCGGACCTCGCCCGGCCCCGGTTCGGGGTTCGGCATGTCACCGACCGCCAGCACCTCGTCGGCGCGGCCCTGCTGTTCGTACCAGGCGGCCTTCATGGCATCTCCTGCGGAAGCTGAATGAGCGCCAGCCGCACCGGCTCGGCGCTGGCGTTCCAGCTGTCGTGGCCCTTGCCCCGGGTGTCGGTGGTGAGGATGCAGGTGCCGGGCACGAGCGTGAACTGCGTGCCATCCTCGGCCTCGTAGCCCATCTCGCCGGCCAGGCAGATGACCCACTGCCGGGTCGGGCTCGGGTGCCAGCCGCCTTGCCAGCCCACGGGCAGCTCCACCATGACCAGGGCCCGTGCTTCGACGGCGGGGGAAATCAGCATGGCCGGCGCCGGCGGCGCGAACTCGACCGCCGCCAGGTCCTGGGTGAAGTTCGAGTCGACGCGGGAAACCCCGTCGTCGTCGCAGAACAGGTGCAGGAGGGTCCAGTGGTGCATGCCTGACTCCAGTCGTGAATCACGAGGTCTCGCGGCCGGCGCGTGCTTCAGGTCAGCGCCTTCAGTTTCTTCATGAAGGCCAGGAAGTGCGGCCGAAATTCGGTGAACAGCGGGTGCCCCTTGTTCTTCAGCATGATCTCGCTGAACAGCTTGAGCCCGACGGCAAAGGCCACCGCGTCGTCGCCCTCGAACTGACGCGTGTTGCGGATGCGCTCGACGATTTCGGTGATCTCGTCGTGGTTGGTGGCCGTGAAGCTCAGCGAGCGGTCGGCCACCGGGTTGCCGTCCTTGTCCGCGACGTGTTCGACCCGGATCCGGTAGGTGTGACGTTTCATGGGGTCGCCTCGGTAACCGGTCAGCGCGTGAAGCCGGCAAAGGTCGTCATGTAGATGGGATTGAAGTCATCCAGGGTGGCGCGGATTTCGGGGGTGGTTTCGCCATAAACGTAGAGCTGGTCTATGGTCACCAGATCCAGGAAGCGCTGCGCGTAGGGCGCGAAGGTTTGCGTCACGTGCGGCACCAGGCCGGCGGTGCGGTAACCCTCGATGATGGTCACCCTGGTGCGCTCGGCGTTGGCCGAGAACTCGTAGGTCAGCGTATCCGCCTCCTTGTGCGCGCCGGGGACGAGTTCGTCGGCCAGCGCCTTGAACGCCTCGAAGTTGGCCGGGTCGATCGTCAGGTGGTAGACGGTGTAGATGTCGTTCTGCATGATGAATTTCCTTGTGGCGTCATGGATGGCTGCAAGCCGAGGGCCGGGGCGGACGGCCCGAATTGCAAGGGGGGAAGAGAAGGCCGGATTGCCCGGCGTGGAGGCTGTATTTCAGGGGCCGCCCGCGGCATCGCGAATGGCCGCGATCTCCGGCCACAGGCGGAAGGCGTCCTCGCGCTGATACAGGAAGACGATGCCGAAGCGCCCCGTTTTCTGCTCCACCCAGGGGTAGACGCCGAAGGCGCCGATGCTGGAGCTGCGCAGGCAGGCGCCGCTGGCGTCCCAGGTTTCGCACCAGTTGCCGAGGCTGTAGTGCGCGCCCTGGATGGGGTTGGCGTCGGCGGGCGTCATCGTTGCGCTGGGCGTCTGGTCCTTCAGCATCTCGGCCATGGACTCGCGCGAAAGGATGCGCCGACCTTGGTAGGTGCCGCCCTGCGCCAGCATGCTGAGGAAGCGCAGGTAGTCCTCGGCCGTGCTGACGGCGCCGCCCTGCAGCACCGGGTTGCGCGTCTCGGCAACGGGCAGTTCCTCGCTGCTGGCCAGCTGCAGATGCGTCCACCAGGTGCTGGTCATGCCCAGCGACTGGGCGATGCGCTCGTCGAACACCTGCGCCCAGCGCTTGCCGGTGGCGGCTTCGACCACGGCTCCGATCACCTGGAAGCCCGGGCCGCCGTAGGCAAACACCTTGCCGGGTTCGCTCACGAGCGGCCGCTGGCTGACGTCCATGGCCGATTGCCCCAGCGTGATGCGGTGATCCTGGGCGATGTCGTAGAACTCGCCACCCGAGCCGGCCAGACCCGAGGTCTGCGACAGCAGCAGACGCAGCGTCAGCCGGCCGGCGGCTGGTGGCAGCTCGGGCAGCCAGGTCGAGACGGGCGCGTCGAGCTGCAGCGCGCCCTCGTCGACCAGTGTCATCACCGTTGCCGCGACCAGGAACTTCGACGCCGAGGCGATGGGGTAGGGCGTGTCGGGCTGCAGGCCGCCGAAGCGGGTCAGCGACGTCACCTGGTCGCGCGTGCCGACGCCGACGCTGAAACCGCCGGCGCCCTTGGCGCTCATAGCGTCGGCGGCCTGCAGCGCCGCCGGCGGCAGCGCGGCGCCGCGCTCGACGACGCCGGTCTGGGCCGCCGCTGCTGCGCCCAATGCCAGGCCCAGCGCCAGCAGAGCAGTGGTGATGATTCTCATGCGTGAATTCCTCAGGTGGAGACTCTGGAGCCGACCGGGCCCGTGTTCAGGCCGGCTGCGCGTAGGCCCGTTCCACGCGCGCGATGAAGGCGTGGAACTCGGCCATGTAGTTGCGCAGGAATTTCTCGGTGCTCTCGACCGTGACCTGCCCGTCGTCGGTGATCAGGCCGGGCGTGAACTGGACGTAGGCCTCGATGGTGTTCATCAGCGGCGAGTTGCAGAAGCACAGCACGCCGCGCAGGCTCTGCTGGGCCACCGCCGTGCCGATGGACCCGGGCGAGGTGCCGATGATCGCGGACGGCTTGCCGGTGAACGCATTCGTGCCCCAGGGCCGGCTGGCCCAGTCGATGGCGTTCTTCAGCGCGCCGGGGATGGAGCGGTTGTATTCGGGCGTCACGAACAGCACGGCGTCGACGTCGGCGATCGCCTGCTTGAACTGGCGCGCAACCGGCGGATAGTCGGGGTCGTGGTCGTAGCTGTAGAGCGGCAGGTTGCCGATAGTGATTTCCGACAGGCTCAGTTCGGGTGGCGCCAGCTTGACCAGCGCGTGCGCCAGCTTGCGGTTGATGGACGCTTTGGCGAGGCTTCCGACGAAATAACCGACCTTGTATTGGGCCATGGTGGACTCCTTGGGTTTGCGACTTGCGGTGATTCGGAATGATTGGGTTCTGGTCTTCGTTCACGCGATGCGATTCAGTTCGGCCAGCGCGTCCCCGGGCAGGTGCAGGCTGGCTGTGCCAAGCCCGATGGCGCAGCTTGTCGTGCACGGCCTGTTGCAACTGCCGGGGGCGAGCGCCGGCTGCCAACCGCCCTGCGCATGGCGGCGGGCCGAATCAGAACGGATAGACCCGCGGCGTGTTCTGCACCGTCACCCAGTGCGGCCGGGTGAACTCCTCGATGATCCACTCGCCGTTGAAGTGGCCGAAGCCCGAGTTCTTCTCGCCGCCGAAGGGGCCGTAGATGTCGGTCTGCACCGGCTGATCGTTGATGTTCGTCATGGCGGCATCCAGCCCCATGGCAAAACGCTGCGCCCGCGCGACGTCGCGGCTGAAGACCGCGCTGGCCAGGCCGAATTCGGTGTCGTTGGCCATCGCCAGCCCCTCTGCGTCGCCATCGAACCGGATCACCGGGAGCACCGGGCCGAACACTTCTTCGTGCGCCAGCGCGCTCGCCGGATCCACGTCGACGAACAGGTGCGGCGGCACCACGCGCCCTTGCGCCGCCCCGCCGACGAGCATGCGCGCGCCGTCCTGCCGGGCCCGCTCGATCTTCGCGACCACGCCGTCCACGGCCTTCTGGGTCACCAGCGGGCCCACCACGGTCCTGGGGTCGGCCGGGTCGCCATAGGGCAAGGCCTGGACCAGCGGCACCAGCTTGTCCACCAGCGCGTCGTGCACCTTGGCGTCCACCAGCACGCGGTTCGCGCTCATGCAGATCTGTCCCTGGTGCAGGAAGCGCCCGAAGACGATGGCGCGCGCCGCCTGGTCCAGGTCGGCATCGTCCAGCACCACCAGCGGCGCGTTGCCGCCCAGCTCGAGCGCCAGCCGCTTGAAGCGCGCGTTGCGCGCGTTCTGCGCCATCAGCCCACGCGCCACGCGCGTCGAGCCGGTGAACGACACCGCGGCGCAGTCGTCGTGGCCCGTCAGCGCGTCGCCGATCTCGCCACTGGCGCCGGTCAGCACGCTGAGCAGGCCCTTGGGCAGTCCGATCTCCTCGAACACCTTGGCGTGGAACAGCCCGCCGCTGACCGGCGAATCGCTGGACGGCTTGAGGATGACGGCGTTGCCCAAAGCCAGGGCGGGCGCCAGCGCGCGCAGGGTCAGGTTGATCGGCGAGTTCCAGGGCGTGACCACGGCCACGATGCCGACCGGCACGCGGTGCACGAAACTCTGCTGGCCGGGCTGCAGCGTCGGCAGGATCTGGCCGGCGGCGCCCTGCGCGTAGGCAGCGGCCTCGCTGCAGCACACGACGGCATGCTGCGAGGTCTGCTGCGCCCAGACCTGGGTCGCGCCGGCCTCGCGGGTGAGCCAGTCGATGATTTCCCCGCGCCGCGCCTCGAACACCCGAGCCGCCTCCAGCAGCACCTCGGCGCGTTCGCGCGGCAGCAGCGCGGCCCAGGCCGGCTGCGCCTTCTTTGCCGCGGCGTAGGCGTCGTTGACGTCGTCCACGGTGGCGCCGGGGATGCGCAGGATTTCTTCGCCGGTGTAGGGGTTGTCATCGACGAGCGTGTGGGTCGAGCGGCCGGTGTGCCACTCGCCGGCAACGAATTGCTGGCCGAAATCGCTATAGGGGGCTGGAGTGGTCATGGGGTCTGCTTCAGTGCGAGGAGAAGGAGGGGAGGGGAAGTCCGCGATGGGTGACGGGGCTGTCTGCCCGGTATCCGAGCGCCGCCGGCGGATTCAATTCCGGCGGGCGCCCGGACGGTGCGCCGGTTGTGCGGGTTCCATGGCTCAGTTGAAGACCATGCCGCCGTCGACGATGATCGACTGGCCGGTGATGTAGTCGGAGTCGGGCCCGGCCAGGAACGAGACCACGTTCGCCACGTCGGACGCTTCGGACAAGCGGTCCAGCGTGATGCCCTGGGTGAATTGCTGCCAGCCCCATTCCTCGGGCTGGTTGGCGTCCTGGGCCATCTTTTTCGCCAGGTTTTCCATCATCGGCGTCCGGACGATGCCGGGTGCGTAGGTGTTGGCCGTGATGCCGTATTTCGCCAGATCCCGGGCCACGGTCTGCGTGAAGCCGCGCACCGCGAACTTGGTCGCCGTGTAGAGGCCGATGCCCGGGTTGCCGATGTGGCCCGCCTGCGAGGCGGCGCTGATGATCTTGCCGCCGTGCCCGAGCGCCTTGAAAGCCTTCACCGCCGCCTGCACGCCCCAGACCACGCCGTTGAAGTTGATCGAGAACAGCTTCTCGATGCTCTGCGCGGTGATGTCCTCGATCGGCGAGGGCGGCGCGATGCCGGCGTTGTTGACGATGACGTTGAAACTGCCCAGCTCGGCGACGGCCCGGTCGACGGCGGCAAACACGCTGTCGCGGTCGGCGACGTTCACCTCGACGGCGATCGCACCGCCGGCCTGGCCACCCAGCCTTTCGGCCACGGCGCTGGCGGTGCCCAGGTTCAGGTCGGCGACGGCCACCTTGAAGCCATCGGCGTGCAGGCGCTCGGCAATGGCCTGGCCGATGCCCTGGCCACCGCCGGTAACGAGGGCGATCTTGTTGTTGGGTGTGCGAGTCATTGGGTTCTCCTGTCGAGCCAGAAGCGGATGGCTGTGCCTATCTGTGCGCGTGAGGATGGCGGCGTTACCGTCTATTGCATGACCGGCTGCCCGCGCACCGGCCGGCGGGCGCCGTCCACGCTCCAGGCGCCGGGGCCGGCCGCTGCGATGTAGAGGAAGGTGAAGCAATACAGCACCGCCGCCTCGCCACCGTTGAGCAGCGGGAACAGTGCCTGGCCCTGCGAGGCGTGGGCGATGAAATATGCGGCGGCCATGGTGCCCGACATGACGAAGGCAGCCAGCCGCGTGAACAGCCCGAGCACCAGCAGCGCGCCGCCCACGAGTTCGATGATGCCGGCGATGCCGACCAGCGACAGCACCGGCAGGTCGGCGAACATCTCGACGTTCGGGACGCCGAGCAACTTGGCGCTGCCGTGCAGCAGAAACAGATAGCCGGAAACGATGCGCAGCAAGGCCAGGGCCTGCGTCGTCCAGCTGGAGCCGAAGGGTGTGGGTTTGGATGTCATGGTGCTCCTTGTGGGGGCGCTGAATTCGGCAGAACGGGGAATACGGCGGGTTCGGCGCGTGGCTCGGATGGCGAGGGTCTGGGTCAGGCCGGCTGGGCGTGCGACCACGACGGTGCCGTCGCCGGACCGGCGCCGAGGAAGAAGCCGAACTGGATGTTCATCATCCCCAGCGGCTCCAGGAAGCGGCTGTTGTGCAGCGGGCCCGCGTCGACCGCGACGAAGCCCAGCGCCTGCGCCAGCTCGCGTACCTGCGCGGTCGCGCCGGCATCGTCACCGGCCACGAACACCTGCAGCTGGCGTCCCTCGCGAGCCTGCTGCGGCACCAGGCCGGCAAAGATGGTGTTGAAGGCCTTGACGACACGCGCCGTCGGAGCGGCGGCCTGGGTCTGCTCGGCGGCCGAGGTGGTGACGCCGACCACCAGGTCCTTGAAGTCCTCGCTGATCGGGTTGCTCACGTCCACCAGCACCTTGCCGGTCAGGTCACCGGCCGCGGCCAGCACGCCGGCGACCGCCTGATAGGGCAGGGCCAGGATCACGAGGTCGGCCAGCTCGAGGGCAGCCGCGATGCCGCCGCCTTCCGCCCTCGCGCCAAGCTCCTGCGCCAGGGCCGCGGCCTTGCCGGGGTCGCGATCACCGACGACCACCTCGTACTGCGCTGCCGCCAGGGCGCGGGCATAAGCCGCGCCGATATTGCCGGTACCAAGGACTGCGATCTTCATGGGAGTTCTCACATGGGGTGTTTGGGAAGCTGAAGCTTAAATTCGATCAATCCCCGGATAAATGCCTAAAATATCTTTAAATTACAAACTCAAAATTTCTAATGGATCGACTGACCAGCATCTCGGTGTTTGTGAAGGCCGTGGACCTGGGCTCCTTCACGGCCGCCGCGGAGGCCTTGGACATGTCACCGCAGCTGGTGGGCAAGCATGTCAAGGACATCGAGCAGCGCCTGGGGGTGCGTTTGCTGAACCGCACCACGCGCCGGCAAAGCCTGACCGACTTCGGTCGCACCTTCTGCGAGCGGGCGCGCATCATCCTGGCCGAGGTCGAGGCCGCCGAGGGGCTGGCCGCCGAGACCCGTGCCATCCCCACCGGGCGGCTGCGCATCAATGCACCGGTGAGTTTCGGCATGAAGACGCTGGCCCCCCGGCTCCCGGAATACATGCAGGCGCATCCGCAGGTTGAAGTCGAGCTGACGCTGAGCAACCGCATGGTCGACCTGATCGACGAGGGCTACGACGCGGTGTTCCGCGTTGGCGCGCTGTCCGACAGCGGCCTCATCGCTCGTGCCCTGGCGCCCTACGAACTGGTGGCCTGCGCGGCCCCTTCCTATCTGGCCTCGCATGCGCCGTTGCAGACGCCGCTGGACCTGAAGGCGCATGACTGCCTGTGCCTGTCGCTGACGGAACTGCGGACCCAGTGGCGCTTCGAGGGACCGGACGGGTCGGTGTCCGTCCCCGTCTCCGGCCCTCTGGTGGCGGATCATGACGATCCGCTGCTGCGCGCCGCGCTGGCCGGCCTGGGGGTTCTCATGCAACCCCGCGAGGTGGTGCGCGAAGCATTGGACGATGGCCGACTGGTGCCGATTCTTCCCGGCTACAGCGTGCCGTTACGGCCATTGCACGTGCTTTACGCCCCCGATCGCCGCGTGACACCCAAGCTGCGCAGTTTTCTGGACTTCGCAGTGGCCGCGTTCGGATAGTCAGGTGCCGTCCGGCCGGGGAGCCCGGAGGCCGCATGAGTGACCCCGGCGGATGCAGCCGGGCCTGTCGGTTCAGGCCGTCGTGAAACACGAGAATCGCTCAATGGGCGCGTGTCGCTGGTGTGTTCATCGCGGCAGCCACGATGGCCGAAAATCCAGTGTCCACAGAAATCCCATTGCCTGCAGCCGGATCACCCGGCTCGCACACGGCCGGTCCGCAGCGCCAGCCGTGACGGACCCCACCCGAATCAACACCGCATGATGACCGACCAGCCGAAACGCAGCACCCCGACCCCTGGCAAGCGGCGCCCAGCCAGGCCCGCGCCCAAATCCATCAGCCTGGC
>CAYRHV010000039.1:0-13582 GCA_964424045.1 uncultured Ottowia sp.
TATTGGTACAGGGAGCGGTTGCCCGACCTCAGTTCGCGCACCATCTCGGCCACCGACGAACGCACCGACGGTCCGATGCACAGCCCGTCGCGTGCCAGCTGGTAGGGGTGGAGTACCCGCGGCCCGGACTGGCCGCGCATCGCCTTCCAGCCATCGTCGCCGCTGGCGTGCCATTCACCGCCCTGCACCTGGCGTGCGTAGACGCGGTATTCACCGGTGCTGCAGCGGATGCCCTCGTACGAGGCATTCACGGCCGAAGGGCCGCGCGCCACGACGACGTAGCGCACCACGCTCTGGTCGGGGTTGATGCGCAGGGTCTGCGGGTCGATGCCCATGCGGATCGACGAGCCGCTCGGCATGTCGATCTCGATCAGGGCACTGGCGTTGTAGCCGGGCGGCGGCGGTGGCGTGTCTTCCGTCCAGTCGGCACGATCGAGGTCGGCGTACTGGGCTCCGGCGGCACCGGCCAGGGCCGCGAAGACCAGGGCTGCCAGCGCCCTGCGTGCGCGTGTCGCGCCAGGTGCGGGACGGTTCATGCGTGCTTGTCGGAATGGTGCGGCGGGTGCGCTGCCTCCGGCCGCGGGGCCGTCGCGGCCCGCTCTGCACCCATGCGCATCGACACCCGGTCGCGGCGCGGCGCGGGCGCCGGTGGCGCACTGGATGGCGACGCAACCGTGCGCTCGCGCGTGCGGGCCAGGCCACCGCGCAGGTAGCGGTTGCGCTGCTCCAGCCGCGGCAGGAAGCGCGCCAGCTCGGTCAGCGCCATTTCATAGACGCCGCGCTTGAATTCGATCACCACCTCCAGCGGCACCCAGTAGTCATGCCAGCGCCAGGCGTCGAACTCGGGGTGGCTGGTGGCGCGCAGGTTGAGCTGCCAGTCCTGCGCCGTCAGTTGCAGCAGGTACCAGATCTGCTTCTGGCCCCGATAGTGGCCGCGGGACTCGCGACGAATGAAGCGGTCCGGCACCTCATAGCGCAACCAGTCTCGGGTCCGGGCGACGATGCGCACATGCTCGGGTTTCAGGCCGACTTCCTCGTGCAGTTCCCGGTACATCGCCTGCTCGGGCGATTCGCCCCGGTCGATGCCGCCTTGTGGAAACTGCCAGGAGTGTGAGCGGATGCGCTTGCCCCAAAATACCTGGTTCTTCTGGTTGAGCAGGATGATGCCGACGTTCGGGCGAAAGCCTTCCCGATCCAGCATAATCAAACCTCAAGATTCAAATGATTGCGCCCATTATGCACGGCGCGCCCGGCGCGACAAGTGGGCACAAACCCTCTCGGCGGGCGGGTCAGGGCGTTACACCCCGATTCCGATGAAAGCCTCCCAGTTCTACGTCTCGACCCTGAAAGAAGCGCCGGCCGACGCCGAGATCGTGAGCCACCAGCTGATGCTGCGCGCCGGCATGATCAAGCGGCTGGGCGCCGGCATCTACACCTACATGCCGATGGGCCTGCGCGTGATCCGCAAGGTCGAGGCCATCGTGCGCGAGGAGATGAATCGCGCCGGCGCCGTGGAATGCGTGATGCCGGTGATCCAACCGGGCGAGCTGTGGAGCGAAAGCGGGCGCTTCCAGTCGATGGGGCCGGAATTGCTGCGCGTCAAGGACCGCCACGAACGCGACTTCGTGGTGCAGCCCACCAGCGAGGAGGCGGTGACCGACATCGCGCGCCAGGACCTGCGCAGCTACAAGCAGCTGCCCCGCAACCTCTACCAGATCCAGACCAAGTTCCGGGATGAACGCCGGCCGCGCTTCGGGCTCATGCGCGGGCGCGAGTTCATCATGAAGGACGCCTACAGCTTCGACCGCGACGAGGCCGGCGCGAAGAAGAGCTACCAGATCATGGCGCAGGCCTACCGCGCCATCTTCGACCGCTTCGGCCTGCGCTATCGCGCCGTGGCGGCCGATTCGGGCGCCATCGGCGGCGACCTGAGCGAGGAGTTCCAGGTCATTGCCGCCACCGGCGAGGACGCCATCGTCTACTGCCCGGGCAGCGACTACGCCGCCAACCTGGAAAAGGCCGAAGCCGCGCCGCCCGGTCCGCGCCCGGCGCCGACCCAGGCGCTGGCGCTGACGCCGACGCCCGGCAAGGCGACCTGCGAGGATGTGGCGGCGCTGCTCGGCGTGCCGCTGCACACCACCGTCAAGTCGATCGTGCTGGCCACCGACGAACCGGGCGAGGCCGAGGGCGCGCGCGAGTCGCAGGTCTGGCTGCTGCTGCTGCGCGGCGACCACATGCTGAGCGAAGTCAAGGCCGGCAAGGTGCCTGGGCTGGAGCGGGGCTTTCGCTTTGCCACCGAGGCCGAGATCGTGGCCCACTTCGGCATCCGGCCGGGCTACCTGGGACCGATCGGAACGCTGCAGCCGGTGCGCATCGTCGCCGACCGCGAGGTCGCGGCCATGGCCGACTGGATCTGCGGCGCCAACCAGGTCGACCACCACCTGACCGGCGTCAACTGGGGGCGCGACCTGCCCGAGCCGGAGCGGGTGGCCGACATCCGCAACGTCGTGGCCGGCGACCCTTCGCCCGATGGCCAGGGGCCGCTGGCGATCGAGCGCGGCATCGAGATCGGCCACGTCTTCTACCTGGGCACCAAGTACAGCCAGGCCATGAACGCCACTTTCCTGGACGAGGACGGCAAGCCCAAGCCGTTCGAGATGGGCTGCTACGGCATCGGCATCACGCGCCTGCCGGCGGCGGCCATCGAGCAGAACCACGACGAGCGCGGCATCATCTGGCCGGACGCCATCGCGCCGTTCACGGTGGTGATCTGCCCGGTCGGCATGGGCCGCAGCGAGGCCGTGGCAGCGGCGGCGGAAGGCCTGTACGCCGAGCTGCTGGCGGCGGGCGTGGACGTGATCCTGGACGACCGGGGCGAGCGCCCGGGCGTCATGTTCGCCGACTGGGAGTTGATCGGCGTGCCGCATCGTGTGACAATCGGTGACAAAAGTCTCAAGAATGGGCAGATGGAATACCAGCACCGCCGCGACGCTGCGGCGACGCGGGTTCCGGCCGCTAACATGGCGGCCTTCCTAAGGGGTCGGCTGCCGGCGTGAACCTGCGCCCGGGCGGCCCCGAGTTCGAGGAGCCGCAGTGGACAGAAGACGGGCGATCCAGGGCCTGATGGCCGTGCCGGGCGCACTCCTTTTCCAGGAGCGCGCGCAGGCCGGTGGCCAGCTGGAGGAGCCGCTCGCCGATTCGGTGCGCACGGCGCTGTCGTCCGCGATTGCCAACGACGCACCGCCGGTGCCGGTGTTCGCCTCGACCGCCGCGCGCCTGAGCTACCTGCGCTGGCTGTCGGCCATGAGCGACCAGCTGTACAGCCGCAAGAAGGATTTCAACACCCGCATCGAATTCCTGCAGACCGTGTGGTACGAGGCGCGGCGCGCGGGCCTCGATCCGTCGCTGGTGCTGGGCCTGGTCCAGGTCGAGAGCGCGTTTCGCAAATATGCCGTCTCCAGCGTCGGCGCGCGCGGCTACATGCAGGTGATGCCGTTCTGGAGCCGCGTGATCGGCGACGGCGACCCCGGCAAGCTGTTCCACATGCAGACCAACCTGCGTTTTGGCTGCGTCATCCTGCGTCACTACCTGGATCGCGAACGCGGCAACCTGTTCCTGGCGCTGGGGCGCTACAACGGTTCGCGCGGGCGGGCGCCCTATCCGAACGCGGTGTTCGCGGCGCGCAAGCGCTGGGCCCCGCCGCCCGAGCAGCTGGCCTGATCCCGAATTGCAATCAAAAACATGACAGACAGCGCCGGACGATGCCCGCCGGGCCCATGACGCTGCAGTCATTGAAGCGCAGCGAAGTCATTCGTCATTTGTCATTTCGAACGCGAGTTCGTACGAGGCGGTCCGCTTCAGCGGAATCCGGCGCCGGCGGCTTCGCGCGTGACCAGCACCTGGTCGATGCGGTAGTTGTCCACGTCCATCACCTCGAAGCGGCAGCCGTCCCAGAGCACCCGGTCGGTGCGGCGCGGCACGCGGCGCAGCATCACCATCATGAAGCCGGCCAGGCTGTCGTATTCGCCCACGTGCGAGGGCTCCTCCAGGTCCAGCTCGCGCAGCACGTCGGACATCGGCGTCAGACCGTCGATGAGCCAGGAGCCATCTTCGCGCCGCACGATCATGTCCTCGTCCGCCGGTGCCACCAGCCCGCCCATCACGGTGCTCATCACGTCGCCCAGGGTGACCATGCCGACCACGGTGCCGAACTCGTTGACGATGAGGGCGAAGTCCTCGTGCTGCTGGCGGAACTGCTGCAGCACCTCGGACAGGCTGATCTGCTCGGGCATGACGACCGGCTTGTGCAGCAGGGCCGGGTCGGCGAGATCGATCGATGCGCCATTGAGCACGCGCTGGAACAGGTCCTTGGCGTCCACGGTCCCGACCACCTGGTCGAGCGTTTCTCGGCACACCGGGTAGGTCGAGAAGGGCTCGGCCGCGATGCGCGCCCGCACCACCTCGTCCGGGTCGTCGTGATGCAGCCAGACGATGCCGTTGCGCGGGATCATGGCGCTGCTGACGGTGCGTGTCTCCAGTTCGAACAGGTTCTCGATCACGCGCTGCTCGGGCCGGTGGATGACGCCGGCCTGGGCGCCGGCCTCGGCCAGCGCCAGGATGTCGTCCGGGGTGATGCGTTCGTCGCGCTGTTGCGGCAGCCCGGCCAGGCGCAGCACCAGGTCGGCGGTGCGCGAATAAAGCCAGATGGCCGGCTTGAACACCAGCAGCAGGCGGTTCATGGGCGTGATCAGCCGCAGTGCGATGCGCTCGGGCACGGCCATGCTGACGCGCTTGGGCAGCAGGTCGGCAAAGATCACGAACAGCGAGGTGACGATCAGCACCGACAGCGCAAACGACAGCGCCGCCGCCGTGGTCGGGGCCAGCCAGCGCTCCAGGATCGCCGCCAGCGGGGGCCCGAACAGGCCCTCGCCGACGATGCCGCCCAGGATCGCCACCGCGTTGAGCCCGATCTGAACCGCGGTGAAGTAGTGGCCCGGCTGCTCCTGCGCGCGCAGCACGGCCAGCGCCTGCAGGCTGCCCTCGTCGGCGAGCTGGCGCAGGCGCAGGCGGCGCGAGGCGGCCAGCGCGATCTCGGCCAGGGCGAAGAAGGCACTGGCGGCGATCAGCGCGACGATCAGCAGCAGGTTTTCGGTGAAGCTCATGGATGGCCGTGCCGACCGGGCCGGCTCGCAGGGGCACGGCAAGGTGCGCGGGATAGCGAGTGTAGGGGCAAACCGGCCCCTGCCGATTCGGGCCGGGGAGGCCGGCAGCAGCCGACTCACTATAATTTTTTGATCAAGCCGCCTGCGGTCCGGGCAGGATTTGCCGGCGCGGCGGCGCCTTGCGCCGCGGGTGGCCGAAATGAAAGGAACAAGTCATGTTTGAAGTGCTGGTTCGCGAAGCTGCGGCTCGCTTTGGCCTCGGAGACAAGGCCTTGCAGGTGGTGCAGATCCTGCTGGCCCATATGACATCCCGCGATCGGGGGGGGCTGTTCGGCTTCCTGGAGAAATTCAAGGCCGCCGGCCTGGGGCCGATCATCCAGTCCTGGCTGGGTGGAGGCCCGAGCGCACAGCCGATCAGCAACAGCCAGCTCGAGACGGTGCTGGGCAGCAGCGACGGCCTGTTGTCCCTGATCACCGACAAGCTCGATCTGGAGCGCGACAGCGTCACCTCGGCGCTTGGCTACCTGCTGCCGGCCATCGTCGGTCGTCTGACGCCCGGTGGCAGCCTGTCGGCCGCACTGCCGCCCGAGGTGAAGAGCCTGGCCGAGGCCGGCGAGCAGCTGCTGGCCGTGCCCGCGGTGGCGGCGCCGGTGGCAAGCTCCGGCGGCGGCCTGAGCCGCTGGCTGCCGTGGCTGATCGTGGCGCTGGCGGTGGTGTTCGGGCTCTTCTATCTGGGCCAGGGCAAGGACGGCGGCGAGCCTGCGCCTGCCGAGCCGCCTGCGGCTGCCGTGACCGATGAAGCGGCGCCGGCCGAGCCGGCACCGCCGGCCGCAGAGGAAGCAGCGGCACCGGCCGAGCCGGCACCGGCGGCTGCGGAGGAAGCGCCGGCCAGCGAGGCCGCGCCCGCCCAGCCTGCACCGGCGGCGGAACCTGCCGAGGCCGCAGAGGCATCCGAGGCGTCGCAGGCGCCCGAGGCGTCAGCGGCACCGGCTGCAGGTGCGACCGAGCCCGAGGGCGCGGCCGTGGTGGCGCTCCAGGTCGAGGAGCGTCCGGCGCTGACCGTGTATTTCGATGTGGGCCAGACGCAGGTTGCACCGGATTTCGCCGCCCAGGCGGTGGCGCTGGTGGACTACCTGAAGGAGCACGCCGACGTGCAGGCCGTGATTTCCGGTTTCAATGACCCAACGGGCGATGCGGCGGCCAACGAGGCGCTGTCGAAGAACCGGGCCGAGGCGGTGCAGGCGGCGCTGGTCGCTGCCGGCGTGGACGAGGCGCGCACGGTGCTGGAGAAGCCGCTGGAGGCCACCGGCACAGGGGCCAGCGATGCCGCATCGCGCCGGGTCGAGGTGGTGTTGCGACCGTGAGCTCGGGGCCGTATGTGGCCCGACTGCCGGACGAAGCAAGAACGGACGCCATCGGCGTCCGTTCTTGCGTTTTGCATTCGCCGGTGTGCTACCGGCAGCGCGGTCAGCCGAATTTCTCGGCCAGCAGCTGCTGCAGTTCGCCCGACTCGTACATCTCGAGCATGATGTCGGAGCCGCCGATGAATTCGCCCTTGACGTAGAGCTGGGGAATGGTCGGCCAGCGGCTGTAATCCTTGATGCCCTGGCGGATGGCCTCGTCTTCCAGCACGTTCACGGTGGTGATGGTGCTGGTGTCGACGCCACTGGCCTTCAGGATCTGGACCGCGCGGTTGGAGAAGCCGCACATCGGGTAGGTCGCGTCGCCCTTCATGAACAACACGAGGTCGTGGTCTTTGACGAGCGCGTCGAGGCGCTCCTGGGTGGTTTGATCCATTGTGGTTCCTGTACGTGCAAGCCTCGAATTATCCGGGAAATGTTTCCTGGCCGTGCCATGCCGCCGTCGGGGCGACCGGCTGGGAAGGCGCGCTGGCGCGCCCGCGGCCTGGATTGTTTCACCAACCGGCGCCTTCGTGTGCCGGTGGGGTGATTGCGAGGCGTACGTGACAAAGGCGCCCGAGGGGCGCCTTGTCGCGGCAAAGCGTGCGGCGGCAGGTCGCGTGCGCCGATCTCGGGCGCCCGGACGTGTCCGCACACGCCGGTCCGGGGCTCAGGCGGCGGGCGCGATCAGAAACTGGTCCCGATCCCGGCCCTCGATCCATTTGGGCGCCTTGCCGCGTCCGGTCCAGGTCTGGCCGGTGATCGGATTGCGGTATTTGGGCGGCACCTTGGTTGCCGTGGCGCGTCGACCCGATTTGCGACCCGAGAAGATGTCGTCGGCCGTGAGACCATATTCCGCCACGATTGCCTGCACGCGAGCAACGGCATCGGCCAGTTCGCGCTTGCGCGCTTCTTCGATTTGTATTGCCAGTGCCTGTTGCTGTTCCAGCAATTCCTTGTAGCTTGCCATGGTTTCCTTTCAGATTGATTTGTGACGGTTCGAGAATATAGCACCAAGTTCGAATTCCCGCCCCGAAAGGAAAGAATCAACGGCGTGTCCTGGGCTCGACTGTGGTGCCGGATATACGTTCGGCGAGTACCTTGTCGATGCGGCGGCCCTCCATCTGACTGACATGGAATATCCAGCCAGCGCATTCGATCCGGTCGTCCAATAGCGGCAGCCGTCCCAGTTCCGACATCAGCAACCCGGCCAGGGTGTTGTAACGGCCCCTGTTTTCCTGCGGCAGGCGGTCGATGTCCAGGCGGGCCTTCAACTCGCTGATCGGCATCGTGCCATCCAGCATCCAGCGGTGCTCGGCCAGCGGCGTGGCCCAGGCGTCGATTTCCGTGGCCGATTTGAGCTCGCCGGTAATGGCTTCCAGGAAGTCGCGCGGGGTCATCATGCCCTGGACCACGCCATATTCGTCCACCACCAATGCCAGTCGCCCCGACTTGGTGCGCAACTGCTCCAGCATTTCCATGCCGCTCAGGGTCTCGGGGACAAATTCGGCGGCAATGACGTGGTTTTCAATCTGCTCCGTCGACTGCACGCCCAGTTCCAGCAGGCGCGCCACCGAGATAATGCCGATCACGTGGTCCAGCCCGCCGCGGCAGACCGGATACCAGGAGTGGGCGCCGCTTTCGCCGCGCTGGGCGACATATTCGAGCGTCTCGGCCACGCTGAGGCTGCCGTCCAGCCATTCAATATCGCTGCGTGGCAGCATCAGGGAGGTCAGCGGCCGGTCGTCGAGGTGAAACACATTGCGCAGCATCTGGTGCTCGTGCGCCTCGATCAGGCCGGCATCGACGCCTTCTTCCAGGCTGGCGGAAATCTCTTCCTCGGTGACGATGTTGCGTCGTGACTCATCGATTTTCAGCAGTTTCAGCACGCCCTGGGTGCAGACTGACAACAGCTTGATGAAGGGCTTGGCCAGCCCGGCCAGCCAGAGCATGGGGCGCGCCACCCAGCGCGCCACGGTTTCCGGATAAAGCAGGCCGATGCGCTTGGGCACCAGTTCGCCGAACACGATGGTGAGGAAGGTGATGGCGGTCACCACGAGCGCGGTGGCGGCCACCGAGGCGATGGCTTCGCGCACGCCGAGCTCCCGCAGCCACTCGGCCACCAGGCCGCTGAAGGCGGCTTCGCCGACGATGCCGTTGAGCATGCCGATCGAGGTGATGCCCACCTGCACCGTGGACAGGAACTGGGTTGGTCGCTCCATCAGGCGCAGCGCCGCCGCCGCCCCGGCGTCACCGCTTTCCTGCAGGGCCAGCAGCCGGGCCCGGCGACTGGCGGTCACGGCGAGTTCCGACATCGCGAACACGCCGTTGAGCAGGGTGAGGAAGAGGATCAGGATCAGGTCCATGCGCGCCGGGCGCCGGCCCGGTGGAGAATGCAGCGCCATGGCACTCTACCTGATTGGCGACGTGCAGGGCTGCGACCAGGCCCTGGGCCGGCTGCTCGACACCCTGGCGTTTTCGCCCAGCCGGGACCGGCTGATCCTGCTCGGCGACCTGGTGAATCGGGGCCCGCAATCACTGGCCGTGCTGCGGCGCGTCCAGGCCCTGGGCGGCGCGGCACGCGCGCTGCTGGGCAATCACGACCTGCACCTGCTGGCGGTGGCCCATGGGGCGCGGGCGCCGCAGCGCGGCGACACGCTCGATGACATCCTGGCTACGCCGGATCGCGCGGCCCTGCTGGACTGGTTGTGCCAGTGTCCGCTGGCGTTGCATGAGCAGGGCGTGCTGATGGTGCATGCCGGGGTGTTGCCCCAGTGGTCGGTGGCGCAGACCCTCCAGCTGGCCGGCGAGGTCGAGGTCGTGCTGCGCGGCCCGGCGCGGGGGCCATTCCTGCACCAGATGTATGGCAACCAGCCCGATCGCTGGCGCGACGAACTCGATGGGATCGACCGCCTGCGCGTGATCGTGAATGCGCTCACGCGGCTGCGCTTTTGCACGCCGCAGGGGCAGATGGAGTTCGCCACCCGGGTGGGCGGAGCGGCCGCTGCGCCGCCCGGTCATCTGCCCTGGTTCGATGTGCCGGGTCGCGCCACGGCTGGCGAGGTGGTGGCTTTCGGCCACTGGTCGACGCTGGGCTGGCTGGAGCGGGCCGATCTGATCTCGCTCGACACCGGCTGCGTCTGGGGCGGCGCGCTCAGTGCCGTGCGTCTTGGCCCGGGACGCGGCGAACGTGAGCTGGTGCAGGTGCGCTGCCCGCAGGCGCGAGCCCCAGGGCAGGCGTGAGGGCGTGCATGAGGACGCAGGCGCGACGCACAAGGCGCAAGGAGCTGGGGTGAGACACTGGGCGCTCGGCCTGCTGCTGGCCGCGGGCGTGGTTTACGTGCTGGCGACGGCGCTGCTGGCGCAGCACGTCGCCTGGGGCTACGTGGCGGCTTTTGCCGAGGCCGCGATGGTGGGTGCACTGGCCGACTGGTTCGCGGTGGTGGCGCTGTTTCGCCGCCCGCTCGGCCTGCCGATTCCGCACACGGCCGTGATCCCGAACCGCAAGGACCGCATCGGGCAGGCCCTGGCAGGGTTCCTGGGCACGCATTTCCTGGCCACCGACCTGGTGCTGGCACGGCTGCGCGAGCTCGATGCCGCCGGCCGGCTGGCGCGCTGGCTGGCACGGCCCGAGCAGGCGGCCCGCGTGGCGCGCCAGCTGGGCGACGCCGGCGCCTGGGCGGTGCAGGCGCTCGACGATGCGCGCGTGCACCGCTTCGTCACCGAGCTGGCGCGGCGCGGCCTGCACCAGGTCGACGTCGGCCTGCTGTCGGGCCAGCTGCTGCAGGCCTTGACGCTGGAGCGCCGGCACCAGGAGCTGCTCGACGGCGTGCTGGCCCAGCTGGCACGCCTGCTGGGTGACGAGGCGGTGCAGGAGAGCATCAGCGAGACGATTGCGCGCGAGCTGCGCGCCCTGCGCCTGCTGCGGCTGGACCAGGTGGCGGCGCGCCTGGCGACGCGCAAGGTGATCGTGATCATCGCGCGCATGCTGATCGAGATGGCGGAGGATCCGCAGCACCACCTGCGCCTGCGCTTCGACGCGACCGTGGCGCGCTGGGCCGAGCGGCTGCAGGTGGACGACGCGGTGCGCCAGCGGGCCGAACGCCTGCGCGACGCCCTGCTGGTGCATCCGGCGCTGGCGCGCTACGTGCACCAGCTCTGGTCGGAGCTGCTGGCCTGGCTGCAGGCCGACCTGGGGCAGGAGGAGTCCTGGCTGCGCGAACGCCTGGCGGCGGCGCTGCAGGCGCTGGGCGAGCGCATGGCCGACGACGCCGAATTGCGTGCCTGGATCGATGGCGAGCTGCAGGCGGCCCTGCCGGGGCTGATCGAGCGCCACCGGGGCGCGGTGCTCGATTACGTCGAGGCGCGCGTACAGGCCTGGGACGCGCACGAGCTGAGCCGCGAGCTGGAGCGCCAGGTCGGGCGCGACCTGCAGTTCATTCGCATCAACGGCACCCTGGTGGGTGGCCTGGTCGGCTTGCTGATCCACACCGTCACGCGCTGGCTGGCGTGAGCGGCAGCCCATGACGGGCGGCGGAGCCGACGGGGCAGGTGGGCCTGCCGACGCTCAGTGTGTCGGCTCGGGTGCCTTGAACAGCGCCGCGACCGGGCGTCTGGACTTGATGTTGGCCGAGCGGCCGGGACGGGCGCGCTGCGGCTGGTCCCAGCTCGGGCGCTCTTCTTCTTCCACGGCGGCCGGGGCCACGTAGGGTTGCTCGAAGAACGGATCGGCCGGCTGGGACGGCGCGGTTGTCGGCTCGCTGCGGCGGCGGCTGCTGCGCGCGTGCCGCGCCCCGTCGCGGCTGTCGCCGGTTTCCTCGTTCTGCCAGCGCTTGCGCCCGTCGTTGTGGCGGCCGCGCGGTCGCTCGTCGTCGAATTCGAGGTGTTCGAGTTCGACCCTGGTCTTGAGCAGTTTCTCGAGCTCGCCCATCAGGCGCTGGTCGTGCCGCGTCACCAGGGTCACGGCCAGGCCGGAGGCGCCGGCGCGGCCGGTGCGGCCGATGCGGTGCACGTAGTCCTCGGGGTTGAAGGGCACGTCGTGGTTGAACACCGCCGGCACGTCCTTGATGTCAAGGCCGCGTGCCGCGACGTCGGTGGCCACCAGCAGCTCGACCTCGCCGGCCTTGAAGGCTTCGAGCGACTTCAGGCGCTCGTCCTGGCTCTTGTCGCCGTGCAGGGCCGTGGTCTTCAGGCCGTCGCGCTCGAGTGCCCGCGCCAGGCGCGCGGTGCCGAGCTTGCTGTTGCAGAACACGAAGGCCTGGCTCAGCTCGCGGTCCTTGAACACCTGGCCGATGGCGCGGCGCTTGTCGTCGTCGTCGACCAGGTAGAAGTGCTGGTCCACCGTGGCGGCGGTGGCGTTCGGGCGCGCCACCTCGATGGTGATGGGGTTGCTCAGGTAGCTTTCGGCCAGGCGCCGGATCTCGGGCGAGAAGGTGGCGGAAAACAGCAGGGTGGTGCGGTTTTTCGGCAGGTGGCTGAGGATGCGCTGCAGGTCGGGCAGGAAGCCGATGTCGAGCATGCGGTCGGCTTCGTCCAGCACCACGTATTCGACCTGGTTCAGCACCGCGGTCTTCATCTCGATGTGGTCCAGCAGGCGGCCGGGCGTGGCCACCAGCACCTCGACGCCCTTGCGCAGCTCCTCGATCTGCGGCTTCATGTCCATGCCGCCGAACACCACGGCGCTGCGCAGCTGCGTGTATTTGGCGTAGAGCTTGACCTGCTCGGCCACCTGCAGCGCCAGTTCGCGCGTCGGCAGCAGCACCAGCGCGCGCACCGGATGGCGCGCCGGCGAGACCGAGGCGGTCTCGTGCTTGAGCAGGCGTTGCAGCAGCGGCAGCGAAAAGGCGGCCGTCTTGCCGGTGCCGGTCTGGGCGGCGCCCATCACGTCCTGGCCCGCCAGCACCACCGGGATTGCCTGGGCCTGGATCGGGGTCATGGTCTCGTAGCCCATGTCGGCCACGGCGCGCTTGAGGGGATCGGCCAGCGCGAGGTCGGAATATAGCGTTGTCATCTGAACCTCGTATTGTCGCATCGATGCGTCGTGCGCGTGCAACAACTGGTTGCGCCATCCGACGCGGTGTCGTGGGCGGGGCAGGGCGCACCCCTTCGCACTCCCGTGCGCTGCGGACGCAACCGGGAACCCCAGGTCCGGTGCCGCGCTGGCGGACCTGGCTGTTCCCGGATGGTTCGCCGGCAGTCCCCGGCCGCTCAGAGGGCCTGGGCGTTGAACGTGTCGCAGGCCTGCACGCTGCCGGTCTTGAAGCCCTGCGTGAACCAGCGCACGCGCTGGGCGCTCGAGCCGTGCGTGAAGCTGTCGGGCACGGCGTGGCCCTGGCTGCGCTTTTGCAGCGTGTCGTCGCCGATCTGCTGCGCGGCGTTGATGGCCGACTCGATGTCGCCGGCGTCCAGCCAGCCCCTGGCCTGCTGCGAGTGGTTGGCCCAGATGCCGGCGTAGCAGTCGGCCTGCAGTTCGAGGCGCACCGACAGCTGGTTCTGCTGCGTCTGGCTGATGCGTCCGCGCATCGAATCGACTTTCCCCGTCACGCCGAGCAGGTTCTGCACGTGGTGACCGACCTCGTGCGCCACCACGTAGGCGCGCGCAAATTCGCCCGGCGCGCCGAGCTGGCGTGTCATGGTGTCGAAGAAGTCCATGTCGAGGTAGATCTTCTGGTCGCCCGGGCAGTAGAAGGGCCCCATCGCCGACTGCCCCATGCCGCAGGCGGTGGGCGTGGCGCCGCGAAACAGCACCAGCCGCGGCTGCACGTAGCGGGCGCCGCCCTGCTGGAAGATCTGGTTCCAGACGTCTTCGGTCGAGGCCAGCACGGTGGCGACGAAGGCGGCATTGCGGTCGCCCGCCGGCGGCGCCTGGGCCGGGCCCTGCTGCACCTGGGGCGCGTCGCCGGCGCCGGACAGCACGCCGATGGTGGTGAGCGGGTTGATGCCGAACACGCCCCAGCCGATCAGGGCCAGCACGATGGTGCCGATGCCGATGCTGCGCCCGCCCAGGCCGAAGCCGCCCCC
>CAYRHV010000040.1:0-13335 GCA_964424045.1 uncultured Ottowia sp.
TCATCAAGGCCGCCCGCACCGGCAAGATCGGTGACGGCAAGATCTTCGTCACCGCCGTGGAGCGGGTGGTACGGATCCGGACCGGGGAGGAGGGGGAGACGGCGGTCTGAGGGCAGGCGCGACCCCGCCGGGGTGCTCCGCCAGCGGGTTCGCGCTTCCCGGGTTTGCCTGAACGACGCGCAGCCGGCTTCTTGCTCCGGCCGGCAGGTCAGCGCCGCCTTGCGCAACCAGCCGCGAGCAGTTTTCTGTCGTCCAACCGTTGATCTGCCATAGAGCAGGGAGATGTGACCTTGCACTGGATCGCCCCCACCGAAAAAGACACCGCCTTCACCTCGCTTGAAAGGAACCTGTGGGATGCGGCCGACCAGTTCCGCGCCAACTCGGGACTGAAGGCGCAGGAATACTCCGGCCCCATCCTCGGACTGATCTTCCTGCGCTTTGCCGAGGTGCGCTTTGCCGCCCGGCGTGAGCAGCTGCAGACGGCTGGCGCCACCTCGCGCCGCGGCAGCCGGGTGGACGAGCCGGCCGCCTACCATGCCGAGAACGTGCTCTTCCTTGCGTCCGAGGCGCGCTTCGAGCACCTGCTGACCCTGCCCGAGGCGGCCGACGTCGGCGGCCAGGTCAACGCCGCCATGCGCGCCGTGGAGCGCGACAACCCGCAGCTGGCCGGCGTGCTGCCCCGGACCTACAACCTGTTCACCGCCACCCTGCTGAAGGCGCTGCTGAAGAAGATCTCCGAGATCCCGGCCACGCTCGACTTCGACGCCTTCGGCCGCATCTACGAATACTTCCTCGGCAAGTTCGCCATGAGCGAGGGCCAGGGCGGCGGCGAGTTCTACACCCCGGCCAGCATCGTGCAGCTGCTGGTGCAGGTGATCGAGCCGTACCACGGCCGCATCCTCGACCCGGCCTGCGGCTCGGGTGGCATGTTCGTGCAGTCGGCGCGCTTCGTCGCCGAGCATCAGAACAATCCTGCCGCCGAGCTGGCTCTCTATGGCGTGGAAAAGACTGACGAGACCGGCCGCCTGTGCCGCCTGAACCTGGCCGTGCACGGGCTGGAGGGCGACGTTCGCCACGGCGGCCACGTCAACAGCTACTACGACGACCCGCACGACGCCGTGGGCGCCTTCGACTTCGTGCTCGCCAACCCGCCCTTCAACGTCAACGCCGTCGACAAGGAGCGGCTGGCGGACATGGTGGGGCCCGGCCGACGTTTTCCCTTCGGCCTGCCCAGGCCCGACAACGCGAACTACCTCTGGATCCAGCTCTTCTACTCCAGCCTCTACAGCCACGGCCGCGCCGGCTTCGTCATGGCCAACTCGGCTTCTGACGCGCGCAGCAGCGAGCAGGAGATCCGCCGTCAGCTCATCGAGTCCCGCGCCGTGGACGTCATGGTCGCCGTCGGCCCCAACATGTTCTACACCGTCACCCTGCCGTGCACGCTGTGGTTTCTCGACCGGGGCAAGGCCGGCACCCCGCGCGCCGATCAGGTGCTCTTCATCGACGCCCGCCACATCTACCGCCAGATCGACCGCGCCCACCGCGACTGGACGCCAGCACAGATCGGCTTCATCGCCAACCTCGTGCGCCTGTATCGGGGCGAAACCATCGACCTGACCGTGGGCGGCGACGAAACCCGGGCCAAGCTGCAGGAAGTGTTCGGCGCCCAGCCCGCCTACGCCGACGTGCCCGGCCTGTGCAAGGCGGCGACCATCCAGGAGATCGAGGTCCAGGGCTGGTCGCTCAACCCCGGCCGCTATGTCGGCGTGGCGCCGGGCGAGGAGATCAGCGACGAGGATTTCAGGGCGCAGCTGGAAGCACTGAACGAGGAGTTGGAAGCATTGAATACCGAGGCGCGGGAGCTGGAGCAGACCATTGCTGCGAATGTGGCGGGGATTTTGGGGGCGTGAGGGTGGAGTTGAACTCGCTCTGTGAGCTGATCGTCGACTGCGAGCACAAGACAGCCCCAACCCAGGAGTCGGGCTACCCGTCAATTCGCACGCCTAATATTGGTCCCGGCTACTTCATTCTTGATCGTGTGAGATGCGTATCGGAGGAAACTTATCGCCTCTGGACACGCCGAGCTGTGCCGCAGCCGGGTGATCTCATCATGGCTCGCGAAGCGCCTGTAGGTAACGTGGCGCTGATTCCTCGGGGACTGCAGCCGTGCCTGGGTCAGCGCACACTTTTGATCAGACCAGATCGCACGAGAGTCGAGCCCTCCTTCCTGAATTACCTACTCAATGGCCCCGAGGTTCAAAGCATCATTCACGCGAAAACCAACGGCGCAACAGTCCCACATCTCAACATGAAGGATGTGCGTGGTTTGGTATTGCCAGACCTTCCACCACTTCCTACACAACGCCGCATCGCATCCATCCTGTCCGCCTACGACGAACTGATCGAAAACAGCCAGCGGCGCATCCAGATGCTGGAAGCCATGGCCCGCGCCCTCTACCGCGAATGGTTCGTCCACTTCCGCTTCCCCGGCCATGAAAACGTGCCCCGCGTCCCGTCCTCCCTCGGCGAGATTCCGCAGGGGTGGGAGGTGAAAACCGTCGACGACACATTCACCATTTCCGGCGGTGGCACGCCTTCACGCAAGAACGAGGAGTATTGGAACGGCGGGACGATCCAGTGGTATTCACCCAGCGACCTGACCGGCGCGGGCACCATGTTCATGGATGATTCCAGCGACCACATCACGGAACTCGGCCTGGCAAAGAGCTCAGCCAAATTGTTCCCGGCCAACAGTATCATGCTGACCAGCCGGGCTACCATCGGCGCCATCGCCATCAACACGCAACCGGCGTGCACCAATCAAGGCTTCATCACGTGCATCCCGAATGAGCGCGTGCCGCTCTATTTCCTCTTTCATTGGCTGACCGAGAACGTCCCGGTCTTTCAGCGCCTGGCGTCCGGCGCAACGTTCAAGGAAATCAGCCGCGGCGTGTTCAAGACCATCGACTTCCTGCTCCCGCCAAGCGAGGTCGTCGAGCGGTTCGAGGCAATTGCTGCGCCGGTGGCTGGCCAAATGCTGGCGCTCCAGCGCCAAATCCAAACCCTCCGCCGCACCCGCGACCTGCTGCTGCCGCGCCTGCTCTCCGGCCAGATCGACGTGGAGACCCTGCCGGCATGAATGCGAAGAAGACCCTCAGCAAGCTTGAACCGGTGCCGCTGCGCGAAGCGTGGAAGCACGAGGCGGGCGAATTCACGCCCTGGCTGGCCGAGCGCGAGAACCTGGAGGCGCTGGCACAGGCGCTGGGCCTGAGCGAACTGGAGCTGGTGGCCACCGAGCACTGGGTGGGCGACTTCAAGCTCGACATCCTGTGCACCGATGGCGACGACCAGGTGGTGATCGAGAACCAGCTCGACGAGACCGACCACAAGCACCTCGGGCAGATCCTGGCCTACGCCGCCGGCGTGGGAGCGCGCAAGGTGATCTGGGTGGCGAAATCGTTCCGGCCCGAACACAAGGCAGCGCTGGAGTTCCTGAACGACAACTCCACCGAGGGACTGAGCTTCTTCGGCGTGCAGATCGAGCTGTGGCGCATCGGCGATTCGCCGCTGGCGCCCAAGTTCGAGGTGGTGGCGCAACCGGACAACTGGACCAAGACGGGGCGGGAGCAGGCGCGCGCCGCCTCCAGCGCGTCGCCGACCAAGCAGTTGCAGCAGAAGTTCTGGACAGCGCTGGTGGGACACCTCGCCAAGACGGCACCGCAGATCCGGCCGCAAAAGCCGCGGCCGCAACATTGGCTGAACAACACCATCGGACGCTCAGGCTTTCACCTCAACATCACGGCGAATACCCGGGATGCGCGGCTCGGGGTGGAACTGTGGATGCCGGGGACGGACGCCAAGCAGCACTTCTCCGCGCTGCTCGAACAGAAGGAGGCGATCGAGAAACAGCTTGGTTTTGCGCTGGACTGGCAGGAGCTGCCGGATGCCCGTGCGTGCCGGATCGCCACTTGGTATCCGGACGCATCCATCGAGGACGAGGCCCGCTGGAACGAATATCTGGGCTGGATCGAACAGCGCCTCGTGGTCATGGACCGCGTGTTGCGGCCCATCGTGCGGGTGTTGCCGTAAGGGCTGAACGCTGAGAGGCTTGGTTCACGCGTCGACGTGATCCAGATTGCTGAATCGCTCCAGACCACGCGCTCTGGCACAACGGTTGGCACCGAACGCGGACGTGCCGGGCGCAAGCGCCTGCAAGCAGCTCGCCACCAATCGCACTGCTTCCAGATTTCGCATTTCGCAAAACGCAGAATCTGACTGTTTCGTTTATTTCGTTCGTGCTATCCTCGTGTCCTGAACTGGAGAACCGCATGAACACCCCTGCATTGATGCGTCTGGACAGCCCCGGCGAGATCGAGCAGGCGCGCGCGTCCAGCCGCACCCTGTCCAAGTACGCCGACGCCGAGCGCGTGCGCCTGACGCTGCAGGCCAGCAACGGCAGCACGGACGAACTGATCTTGCCCGGTGCCGTGCTGCAGGTGCTGCTGGACGCGCTCGCGCAGATGGCCCAAGGCAACGCGGTCAGCTTGCTGCCGGTGCATCAGGAGCTAAGCACGCAGGACGCCGCCAACCTGCTCAACGTCAGCCGCCCGTTCCTGGTGGGCCTGCTGGAACAGGGACAGATGCCGTTTCGCAAGGTCGGTACGCACCGGCGCGTGCTGCTGAGCGACGTGCTGGCCTATCGCGAGCGTATCGATCACGAACGCGAACAAGCCCTGGACGAACTGGCCGCGATCGCGCAGCAGGACGACATGGGCTATTGACGCATGGCGCGGTTTTCGGTCGTCTTCGATGCCTGCGTGCTGTATTCCGCACCACTTCGTGACTGCCTGCTGCGGCTGGCACTGACCGATCTGTTCAAGGCGCGCTGGAGCGACCACATCCACGCCGAATGGATGGCGGCACTCGGCCGCGCCGGCCGCATCGCGCCTGAACGCCTGGAGCGCGTGCGCGCCCTGATGGACGCGCACGTGCGCGACGCCAAGGTCACGGGCTACGAGAGCCTGATCGACGGGCTTGAACTGCCAGACCCGAATGACCGGCACGTGCTGGCGGCTGCGATCCGCTGCAACGCCGATGCCATCGTCACCTTCAATCTCAAGGATTTTCCGCCTGCAGCCCTGGCGCCCTTCGGCATCGACGTGCTGCACCCGGACGACTTCATCAGCTACCAGATCGACCTCGCGCCAGCGCGATGCCTGCGGGCGCTGCGCGACCAGCGACTGGCGCTGAAGCACCCGCCGCTGGATGTGGAGGCGTTTCTTGCCGTCCTGCTTCGGCAGGAGCTGCCGCAGACCGTGAGCAGGCTGCGTGAGCTCGCGGAGTTTCTGCAATGAGCCCCCACGCCTGGACCGAAGACCAGCTCGTCGAGCAGCCCGCCATCGGGCTGCTGGCCGAACTCGGCTGGCAGACGGTGTCGGCGACGGACGAGACCCTGGGCGCAGACGGCACCCTCGGCCGCGAGGCTCGGGGCGAGGTGGTGCTCGCGACACGCCTGCGTGTGGCACTGGCGCGGCTCAATCCCGGCCTGCCGGTGGAGGCGGTCCAGGCGGCCATCGACGCGATTACCTACGACCGTTCGGCGATGAGCCCGGAGGCCGCCAACCGCGAGGTCTACCAGTTGCTCAAGGACGGCATTCCGGTCTCGGTGCCCGACCGCAAGCATGGCGGCCAGAAGACCGAGCGGCTGCGCGTGGTGGACTGGGAGGTGCCGGAGAACAACGACTTCTTGCTGGTGAGCCAGCTCAGCGTGGTGGGCAGCCTCTACACCTGCCGGCCGGATCTGGTGGGCTTCGTCAACGGCCTGCCGTGGCTGGTGGTCGAGCTGAAGAAGCCCGGCGTGCCGGCACGCGCGGCCTTTGACGACAACCTCACGCACTACAAGCAAGAGATTCCGCAGCTGTTCTGGTTCAACGCCCTGCTGATCGCCAGCAACGGCACCGACAGCCGCGTGGGTTCGCTCACCGCCGACTGGGAGCGCTTCTTCGAGTGGAAGCGCGTCGAGCGCGAGGACGAGCCGCGCCGCGTGTCGCTGGAGGTGATGCTGCGCGGCACCTGCGAACGCACGCGCTTGCTGGACCTGGTGGAGAACTTCACCCTGTTCTCGGAGCACAAGGCCGGGCTGGTGAAGGTGATCGCGCAGAACCACCAGTTCCTCGGCGTGAACAACGCCATTGCCTCGATGCTGGAGGCGCGCCGGCTGGGCCACGGACGCGGCGGCGTGTTCTGGCAGACGCAGGGCAGCGGCAAGAGCTTCGCGATGGTGTTCTTCGCGCAGAAGGTGCTGCGCACGCTGGTCGGCAACTGGACCTTCGTGGTGGTGACCGACCGGACCGAGCTGGACGACCAGATTGCGAAAACCTTCAAGGCCGTCGGTGCGGTGTCCGATGCCGAGAGCAAGACCTGCCACGCCGGCAGTGGCGCGCACCTGCGCGAGCTGCTGCGCGGCAACCACCGTTACGTGTTCACGCTGATCCACAAGTTCCAGACGCCCGAACTGCTGACCGAGCGCGCGGACGTGATCGTGCTGACCGACGAGGCGCACCGCAGCCAGTACGACACGCTGGCGCTGAACATGCGCGCCGCCCTGCCCAGGGCGATGTTCCTGGCCTTCACCGGCACGCCGCTGATCGCGGGCGAGGAGCGCACGCGCGAGGTGTTCGGCGACTACGTGTCGATCTACGACTTCCAGCAGTCGGTGGAGGACGGCGCGACGGTGCCGCTCTACTACGAGAACCGCACGCCCGAGCTCGAGCTGGTCAATCCGGATCTGAACGATGACATCTACCAGTTGATCGAGAATGCCGACCTGGACGACGGGCAGGAAGAAAGGCTCGAAAGGGTGCTGGGACGGCAGTACCACCTGATCACCCGCGACGACCGGCTGGAGACGGTGGCGGTCGACATCGTGCAGCACTTCCTCGGGCGCGCCGCTCTGGGCGACGTGGTGGGCAAGGCGATGGTGGTGTCCATCGACAAGGCGACGGCGCTGAATATGCACGACAAGGTGCGGCAGCACTGGGCGGCCGAGACAGCGCGGGTGCAGCGGGCGTTGGGCGAGCTGGCCTACACGCCCGGTGGCGAGCGCAGTGCCGAACAGGCGCGACGGGACGCGCGCAAGGCCGAGCTGAAGCAGCGGCTCGCGCTGCTGGAGGGCACCGACATGGCCCTGATCGTCTCGCCGGGGCAGAACGAGATCGAGCAGATGAGGCGGCTCGGCCTGGACATTGCGCCGCACCGCCGGCGCATGAACGAGTCGCAGCCGGGCCTGGACGAGAAGTTCAAGGACGTGCACGATCCGCTGCGGCTGGTGTTCGTCTGCGCCATGTGGCTGACCGGCTTCGACGCGCCGAGCTGCTCGACGGTCTACCTCGACAAGCCGATGCGCAACCACACGCTGATGCAGACCATCGCGCGCGCCAATCGGGTGTTTCCGGGCAAGCACAGCGGCGTCATCGTGGACTACGCCAATGTGTTTGCCTCGCTGGAGAGGGCGCTGGCGATCTATGGCGCGGGTCGCGGTGGCGCGAATCCGGTTCGGGACAAGGCGGAGCTGGCTGGCGCACTGCGCGAGGCCGTGGCGGCAGCGACAGCGTTTTGCCAGGCCCAGGGCGTGGACCTGGCGGCGATGGCGGCACTACCGCTGGGCAGCATGGAGCGGCTGGCAGCCTTCCAGAATGCGATCGACGCGCTGATTGCACCCGATGCCTTGCGGCGCGAGTTCTTCGGCCACGAGAGACTGGTCAGCACGCTTTATCGTGCGGTAAAGCCCGACCCGGCTGCGATCGAGTTCTCCGAGCGCGTCTCCGGCATCGCCGCGCTGGCGGCAGCGATCCGCACCAGGCTCAGCCCCGACGCACCGGATATCGAGACGGTTCTCGGCCAGATTGGCGGCCTGCTGGATGAATCCATCGCCGGCCACGCGATCCGCGAGGGCGGGCCGCCGGCGATCGACCTGTCGAGGATCGACTTCGAGACGCTGGCGCAGCGCTTCGAGGAGTCGAAGCACAAGAACACCGACCTGGAGGCACTCAAGGCGGCGATCCGGGCCCGGCTGGAAAGGCTGGTGCGGCTGAATCGCACCCGCACCGACTTCGGGGAAAAGTTCGAGGCGCTGATCGCGAGCTACAACAGCGGCAGCCGCAGCATCGAACAGCTGTTCGAGGAACTGCTGAAGCTCTCCAGCAGCCTGGATGAAGAGGCGCAGCGCCACGTGCGCGAGCGCCTGAGCGAGGAAGAGCTGGTGATCTTCGACATCCTGACGCGGCCCGCGCCGGTGCTGAGCACCGCCGAGCGCGACGAGGTCAAGAAGGTCGCCCGGGATCTGCTCGCGCGCATCAAGGCCCTGCTGGTCCTGAACTGGCGGCAGAAGTCGGCCGCGCGCTCGGCGCTGAAGCTGGCAATCGAGGACACGCTCGATGGGCTGCCACAAGGTTACGACCGACCGCTATACGCGCAAAAGTGCTCCGCGCTGTTCGAGCATGTGTACGAGAGCTACCCGGAGCGGGATCTCGGGGTGTATGCAGGACCCGCCTGAGTTCACCGCCGATGCAAGAAAAAGCCCGGGATCGAGCGGTCCTGGTGGCCTTGCAGGAGGCTTGATCATTCACGATGCACATCTGCAATACTTGATTTGATGAGATCCTGGATGAAACCCATTCTTCGCCCGTTTCTGGTCGTGCTGCCGGTGACGCTGATTGGCGCCTGCTCGCTGTTTCCGCAGCAGCCCGCCAGCGACGAGGCTGCCACCCCGGCACGAGCCTCGGCCCCGGCTCCCGCCCAGATTTACGTCTGCGAAAGCGGCGCCGTCATCAATGCCGCCTATCCCGACACCGACTCCGCCACGCTGCACTACCGGGGCCACACACTGCAGCTGAAGATTGCGATCTCGGCCAGTGGCGCGCGCTACGTGGACGAGCAGCTGGAGTGGTGGACCAAGGGCTCTGGCCCAGGCGCCCAGGGCACGCTGCTTCGGCACAACGCCGACGGCACCAGCGGGGACGTGTTGGAACTTTGCACCGGTCGTTGACGGCGTGTCGTGAGGGGTCAGGTGCTTGTTTCTCCATGAGTCGCGGCGAGACATGGGCGTAATGCCGGCGATGTCCTGGCGGGGTTGCCGCCGGTTATCGCGGTGATTCCGGCAACTGAGGGTTCCGGCACGTTCGTCCGAGTCCTGGCAGGTGCAGCCTGAGCCAACTCACGCCGAGCTGATTGGGTGGAACGGTTGGTCTTGCGGTTGGCCCGTGGGGCAGTAGGCGTGGATGAACCGACGGCGGGTGATGACCCCCGTACAGGGCCATCACCGCCTGACTCAAGCCTACAGGCCTCCTCGTCATTCGAGGTGGCCCACGTCGTGTTCATCATCCAGCGCCGTGGCGAGCTGATCGTGAACCGTAGGCGTTGTATGTTGGAGACGGATCCGTTGGTTGAGGCCGGAGCCGGGTCCACCCGCATGCGTTTTGGCAGGGGTCTGCATAGGATCGCAAGGACTGCCTGGCAAGCTGGTTATCCCAGCCTCCTGGATTGCATGTTCATGCGGTTCAGCCCGATGCTGTTACTGCCGTGCCGGATAGGCGCGCGCCAGTTCGGTGATCACCGCCTTGCGGATGTCGTCATGCTCTGTCAGACCGTGCAGCTGGGGGTGGTCGCGCTTGAGGTATTGCAGGTTCACCTCGCGCCCGGTCAGCAGGAAGTCGGCCAGCGCGACCCGGTAGCTGGATCGGGCGTCGATCGGCTTGCCGTCCACCTGCCAGCCGCCGGCGCCGCGTTGCACGCCGCGCGTCTGCAGATAGCCGCCCTGCCCCTGGTTGCTTTGACCCGTTTCCAGCACGCGGGCGAGCAGTTCGCCTTTCATCTGGACTGAGACCACGCTGCCGCCAAAGGGCAGCACGCGGATCACGTCGTATTCGGTGATTGGCCCGGCTGGCAGGACGTCGTCGATGCGCACCGAGCCACTGTTGAACAGCACTACGTCGACCTCGCCAGCGGCGCGAGCCATGGCCTCGGTGATCAGGTCGGTCAGCCGGCCGGGGCGGTTGCGCACCGTGGCCTCGCGGCCATCCAGCGACTCCGTGGTGGTTGCGACCAGCGCCTGCGGATTGAAGCCCTGACTGCGAAAGCCGGAAAACCCCGCTTCGGTCCAGCGCCGCGCCACGTTGGCCACGTCCGGATCAGCGGGAATGCGGTCGTCCACGAGTTGCCAGCGGGTCGACACCGTTGGGCGCGTGCCCGGGGCGCCGAAGGCCATCGTCACCACCGCGATGCTGCGTCCGTTGGCGTCGGCCTTCACGATCGGTGCGAACTGGCTGCCGCGTCGCATGTGCCAGTTCTCGTGCTCATGGCCGCCCAGGGACAGGTCGACCTCGGGCAGGGCTTCCAGGAACTCGGCGTCCTGGGTCAGCGGCAGGTGGGTGAGGGCGATGATGGCGTCGGTCTCGCCTTGCAGCCTGGCCAGTTCCTCGCGCGCCGCGGAGATCGGGTCGCGGTAGCGGACCCACGGGTTCTGCACCGCATCCACCGTCACGCCGAGCACCCCCAGGCGCAGCGTGCGACCGCCCGCTTCGACAGGCACGACCATGGACGTCGCCACGCCGTCGAACGGCTTGCCATCGGCCTGCGTGACATTGGTGGAAACCAGCCTGAACCGGGCTTGTCCCAGGTGGCGGCGGAAGGCCGCCTCGGACACGTCGAACTCGTGGTTGCCGAACGTGGCCCAGTCCACGCCGACGGCGTTGAGCACGTCCACCATCTGGCGGCCGGCGAGCGTCTCGCCGTCCACCTTGGCGGTGCCCAGGGCCGAGGGTGCCAGGTAGTCGCCGCCCAGGGTGACGATCACGGGGTCGCCGCTGGACTGTTTGAGCTCGCGGAACACCGTGGCCCAGCGCGCCGGACCACCGAACTTGCCGCCTTCCACGGGCTCGATCTCGTAGACGTCGTTGATGTGGGCAAAGGTGACCGTGACCGGAGGTTCCGGGCTGGTGGTGGCGCAGCCGGCGGCTGCCATGACCAGTGCGACCGCCAGCAGGCGCCGCAGCATCTTGTTGGGCATGCCTCGATCCCCTCGTGTGCTTGTTCTTGCCGGTCAGGGTAGCACAGGGACACGCGAGAAAAAGGCCAACCGCAACGGGTTGGCGTTTGGGAGTCGTGTGGTGGTTCTCGATTGTCCATTGCACGACTGCCGCTTAAGGCCCAATGGGAAAGGAGCAGGTGAACTGCCCCCGGATTCGAGGAGGCTCGACCATCTGAGCGGATTGAGCCCATGGCAAACCAAACCAAGTTCTCCCCCGAGGTGCACGAACGGGTGGTCGGCATCCTGACCTTCCGCGAGGTGATCCAGGCGGCCGTCAGGAACGGCGGCTCGTTCGAGGGCCTGTCGGTCTACCGCAGCATGGATCCCGACCCCATGATCTGCACCCTGGAGACCGAGCTCGACGAGGTGCGTCGCATGATGCTGGTGCACCACGCGCGCTACCTGCCCGTGATCGACAACCGCCAGCTGATGGGCGTGATCAGCTTCTACGACGTCGCCCGCGCGGTGGTCGACAGCCAGAACCTGGAGAACCAGCTGCTCAAGGCTTATGTCCGCGACTGGCCGGAGGAGGGCGAGGAAGCGGCATCCGCTTCCTGAAGCGTCGGTCGCGGTCGGTCGGCGCTGGCCGCTTGGGGCTCCCAGACAGAAAAATGCCCAACTGTTGCCAGTTGGGCGTTGTGCTTTGCTGGCAGGCGGTCTTGCCGGCCATGGGACGGACTCCCGCGGGCTGCTCAGCGAGAGAGCAGGTCCACATACGCCTGGTAGCTGTAGATGCGGTTCTTCTTCTGCCCGGTGAGTTCTGTCACGATGCCGAGATCCTCGAGCAGCTTCACCGCCGCGCTGGCGGTCGGGAACGTGGTCTCCAGGCGCTGGCGGACGTGCTCGACGTTGAAGCGCGGCATCATCGGCAACAGTTCGAACAGGCGGTAGCTGCTTGTCCCAGCCCTGAGGGACTCCAGCAGTCGCCTGCGGTCGGCCGCGATCAGGCTGGCCACGGCGATGATGCTGCGCTCGGCATCGGCAGCCGACACGGCAACGGCTTCAAGGAAGAAGGCCACCCAGCCCTCCCAGTCGCCCTCGCCACGAATGGCCGACAGGCGCCGGTAGTACTCGGCCTGGTGCTGCTTGAGGTAGCCGCTCAGGTACATCAGGGGTTGCTGCAGCAGGCCCCAGTGTTCCAGCAGCGTCGCGATCAGCAGCCGGCCGATGCGTCCGTTGCCGTCGAGAAAAGGGTGGATGGTCTCGAACTGGGCGTGGATCAGCGCCACCCGGACGAGCGGCGGCAGACTCGGATCGGCGGTGTGGATGAAGCGCTCCAGCGCCTTCAGCAGATCGGCCAGATGTTGCGGCGGGGGCGGCACGAAGGCGGCATTGCCCGGGCGCGTGCCCCCGATCCAGTTCTGCGAGCGACGCAGCTCGCCCGGCTGCCTGCCGGCGTCACGCACACTGTCCAGCAGCAGGCGATGCGCTTCGCACAGCAGGCGCATGCTGATCGGCAGCCCCTGTGGGTCGCGCAATTGCGCCTGCACCCAGCGGAAGGCACGCAGATAGTTGCTGACTTCCTCGACGTCGTCGCTGTTGCTGACCTTGAGCCCGGCCTCCTCGTCGAACAGGTCGGTCAGCGTGGCCTGCGTGCCTTCAATCTGCGAGGTGAGCAGCGCCTCCTTGCGGATGGCGCTGTAGAGCAACCAGTCAACGGATGCAACCAGGCCTGACACGCCGGCCAGCCGCGCCAGGGCCAACTCCGCCTGCCGGTTGAGGTCGACAAAGCAGGCTGGTGCCAGTGGCGGATTGGCCGGGGGCAGCAGGTATGGCACGAAGGCGTAAACCGACTCGCCCAGTGTGGTCATGGTGACGTGGGTGCCGGTGACTCGGGACATTCAGCGCATGTTTCGAAGCTTGTCTTATATTAAAGCATTCTTTATTTTTGTTCGACAATATCAAACTTTGCTTTGATATGACTGGTTAGTCGAACGGATCGCCGGAATGCTGTGGCTGGGGCTTCGCACGCCCGGATTCCTTTTTTGCCCGCTCCGATCTGCCCCGCTTGCCAAGCGTGCAACTGGACGTAGGAACGGCTCCCGGACAGAGACGGGCATGGGGCCGCTCGCTGCCATGATCCGGGTGGCAGCAGCAGTCTCTCTGGCGAGACAGGAAAGAAGGAACAGCCTGCGCGTGGAAGCTCGATACCGAAAACAAAAACGCCCAACCGTTTCCGGTTGGGCGTTGAATCGGTGGTGGAGAGGAGGAGGATCGAACTCCCGACCTCCGCATTGCGAACGCGGCGC
>CAYRHV010000041.1:0-13210 GCA_964424045.1 uncultured Ottowia sp.
ACATCGAGGTCACCGGCAAGACCATGGACTTCCTGGTGCCGCACACCGAGGAGCAGCACCGCATCCGCGTGGAACGCCTGACGGCGGCGCTGACCGATCCATCGGTACACCCGCAGATCGACTCGGGCCGTCTGTCCGAGCCCTTCTGGTACGTCGACTCGCCGCTCACCACCCCCGACCCGGCGCACCCGTTTGCCGGCCGGCCGCCGCGCGGCCACGTGCCGCCGCCCGCGCCCGGCGTCGTGCTGCCGGACGTGCCGGTACGCATCGAGGGCATGGACTGCACGCGCCTGCGCCAGGTGGCGCGCGACGGCCTGCTGCTGCTGGCCGGCAGCGCGGTGGACCTGGCCGTGCTGCACGAGCAGGTGCAAGGCGCCACCGGCGCGCCGCTGCGCATCCTGCGCATCGCCGACATCGACGCCGAAGGCGCGCTGCAGCAGGCGCTGCAGGCCGGCCCCGATGAAATCTGGGTGGTGCGTCCCGACGCCCACATCGCCGCCGTCTGCGAGGCAGGCGCCGGCCAGGCGCTGCGCGATGCATTGCAACGCGCCGTGGGCAGCGGCGCTGCGACAGCCGCCTGATCGACGCCCACCGCGACAGCGGCGTGCTGCGCGAGGCCGTGCGGATCGCGCGCGCCGGCGTCTGACTGCCCCCTGCCCCTTTTTCAACCATTTCCCGATTCAAGGAGACAAGCCGTGAGCATGCTGAAAGGCGTCCACCATGTGGCCTACCGCTGCAGGAACGCCAAGGAAACCGTCGAGTGGTACCAGAAATACCTGGATGCCCGATTCGTGCTGGCCATCGCCGAAAACCAGGTGCCCTCGACCGGAGAGCCCGACCCCTACATGCACATCTTCATCGACCTGGGCGGCGGCAACATCCTGGCCTTCTTCGAGCTGCCGACCAAGGCACCGATGATCGCGCCCTCGGACGCCAACACCCCGTCGTGGACCCAGCACCTGGCGATCAAGGTCGACAGCGCCGACACCCTGATGAAGGTGAAGGCCCGCATGGAGGCCGACGGCATCGAGGTCGTCGGACCCACCGACCACACCATCTTCCAGTCGATCTACTTCCGCGACCCCTCCGGCCACCGGCTGGAGCTGGCCGTCAACACCGCCACACCGGAAATGGACCAGGCGCTCGACCGCGTCAAGTGGCAGATGCTGGAGGAATGGGACCGCAGCAAGCAGGCCCCGACCCACGCGCGCTGGATGCACGACGGCAGCGGCCGCGTCGGTCCGCACTGAGCTTCCATGCCCGGCTCCCGGCGGCCTGGCGTTGAGCCCGCCGCCGGTGCCGGTCACCACGGCCGGGTGCCGTTTCGCCCAGCCTGAACCCGCGCGCCGCTGAACCCGCTTCAGGCGCGCACCCGCCCCAGCAGTCTTTCATGCGCACGCCGTGTGCAGGGGCGCCCGTACCTGTTTTCATGCCTTTTCGCAAACCCGGCCCATGCCCGAACCCGCCATGAACGCCACTGCCCTGCCCCATTCGAACGCCATGACCCGACCCATTCCCTATCGCCCGCGGGAGGAACGTCGCGTCCTCGCCGCCACGCTGATCGGCACCGCCATCGAGTGGTACGACTTCTTCATCTACGCCCAGGCCGCCAGCCTGATCCTGGCGCCGCTGTTCTTCGCCGGCCTGGCCAGCGAGCGCCCCGAGCTGGCGCAGATCCTGTCCTACGCCAGCCTCGGCATCTCGTTCCTGTTCCGGCCCCTGGGCGCCATCGTCGCCGGCCACCTGGGCGATCGCCTCGGACGCAAGGTGGTGCTGGTGCTGACGCTGTTCCTGATGGGTGCCTCGACCACCCTGATGGGCCTGCTGCCGACCTACGCCCAGATCGGCATCTGGGCACCGATCATGCTGGTGCTGCTGCGCATCCTGCAGGGCTTTTCCGCCGGCGGCGAATGGGGCGGCGCCGCCCTGATGGCGGTCGAGCACGCGCCGATGCACCGGCGCAGCCTGTTCGGCTCGTTCCCGCAGATCGGGGTGCCGATCGGCATGATGCTGGCCTCGGGCGTGACACTGCTGATCACCCTGCTGATCGGCAAGGAAGCCTACGCCGAGTGGGGCTGGCGCATCCCGTTCCTGCTGTCGGTGGTGCTGATCGTGGTGGGCGTGGTGATCCGCCGCGCGGTCGAGGAGTCGCCCGTGTTCACGGCGCTGGCCAAGCGCCGCAAGGAGGCCTCGGCGCCGCTGTCCGAACTGATGCGGGTGCACCGCGGCAAGGTGCTGCGGGCGGCCCTGATCTTCGTCGCCAACAACGCCGCCGGCTACCTGCTGATCGCGTTCCTGATCGGCTACGGGCAAAAGACGCTGGGCTTTGCCGCCCCCGACGTGCTGCGCATCAGCGCGCTGGCCGCCGCCAGCTGGCTGGCGTTCACGCTGCTGGGCGGCTGGCTGGGCGACCGCATCGGGCGCGTGCGCACCTTCCAGCTCGGCTACGTGCTGCTGGCGCTGTGGGTGATCCCGATGTGGTTCCTGTTCGACACCCGCAGCCTGCCGCTCTACCTGCTCGGCATGGTGCTGCTGGCACTGCCGCTGGGCCTGACCTACGGCCCGCAGGCGGCGCTGTATGCGGAGATGTTCCCGGCCCGCGTGCGCTTCTCGGGTGTCTCGGTCGGCTATGCCCTGGGCGCCATCCTGGGCGGCGCCTTCGCCCCGATGATTGCGCAGGCAATCCTCAGCGCCACCGGGCAATCCTGGCTGATCGGCCTCTACGTTGCCGTGTTGTGCGTGGTGTCGTTCGCCGCCGTCTCGCTCGGGCGCCAGCAGGACCGGATCGACCTGATGGCCTGAGCGGTCCCATCCGGACACGACAGGGCACGCCCGGCACCGGCGTGCCCTGTCTTCGTTCGGGATCCGCGCGCGGCCGGCGCGGTCAGACCTGGGCCAGCGCCTGGTCCAGGTCGGCGATCAGGTCGTCGATGTGCTCGATGCCGATGCACAGGCGCACGGTCTCTTCCTTCACGCCGGCCGTCTCGAGCTCCGCCGGCGACAGCTGGCGGTGCGTGGTGCTGGCCGGGTGCGTGGCCAGCGAGCGCGTGTCGCCGATGTTGACCAGGCGCGTGAACAGCTGCAGCGCATCCAGGAAGCGCGCACCGGCGGCGCGGGCATCGTCGCCCGCGGCCGACTTGACGCCGAAGGTGAACAGGCCCGAGGCCGTGCCGCCCATGTAGCGCTGGGCCAGCGCGTGCTGCGGATGGTCCGGCAGGCCGGCGTAGCTGACCCAGGCCACCTTGGGGTGCTTCTGCAGGTACTGGGCGCAAGCCAGGGTGTTGGCGCAGATGCGGTCCATGCGCAGCGCCAGCGTCTCGATGCCCTGCAGGATCAGGAAGGCGTTGAACGGCGAGAGCGCCGCGCCCAGGTTGCGCAGCGGCACCACGCGCGCGCGGCCGATGTAGGCCGCCGCGCCGAGGGCCTCGGTGTAGACGACGCCGTGATAGCTTTCGTCGGGCTGGTTCAGGCGCGGGAAGCGCGCCTTGTGCTCGGCCCAGGGGAACTTGCCGCTGTCGACCACGATGCCGCCGATGCTGTTGCCGTGGCCGCCGAGGAACTTGGTGAGCGCGTGCACCACGATGTCGGCACCGTGCTCGAACGGGCGCAGCAGGTAGGGGCTGGGCACGGTGTTGTCGACGATCAGCGGCACGCCGTGGCGGTGCGCCACGGCGGCAATGGCGGCAATGTCGGTGACGTTGCCGGCCGGGTTGCCGACCGATTCGATGAACACCGCCTTGGTCTTGTCGTCGATCAGCGCGCCGAAGCTCTCGGGGTCGTCGGGGTCGGCAAAGCGCACCTCGATGCCCTGCTGCGGGAAGGTGTGGGCAAACAGGTTGTAGGTGCCGCCATACAGCTTGCTGGAGGCGATGATGTTCTCGCCCGAGACGGTGATGGTCTGGATGGCACAGGCAATCGCCGCCATGCCCGAGGCCAGCGCCAGGCCGCCGATGCCGCCCTCCAGCGCCGCGACGCGCTTTTCCAGCACGTCGTTGGTCGGGTTCATGATGCGTGTGTAGATGTTGCCCGGCACCTTCAGGTCGAACAGGTCGGCCCCGTGCTGCGCGCTGTCGAAGGCGTAGGAGACGGTCTGGTAGATCGGCACCGCCACCGACTTGGTGGTCGGCTCCACCGTGTAGCCGGCGTGCACCGAGCGGGTTTCGAACTTCCAGGCATCGGACATTGCATATTCCTTTCGTTGTCGATTGAAGCGGGCGCAAAAAACGCCGGACGTGCCGGCGTTTCAGCAAGGCGGACCTTGGGCGCGCGACCGCAGCCAGCATCGCGCACGCGCAACACGCCAGTCTAGCGCCAAAGCAGGCTTGCAGCCGCCAGCCTTCAGACGATCTGCTCATGAGCTTATGACATGGCCGCCGGGGCACGGGATCCGCTTGTCCACAGCGCGTCAGCAGGATCATGCGCAGCGCAGTATGCTGGCGGGCCCGATGCCGGCCTGGAAGCGGCCGCACCGCCACCCGGGCCGCCTGGCCTGCCCTCCCACTGCCCGCGACCGCCCTGCCACCCATGTCCGATGCAATCGTGCACTGGCGCGCCGACGGCATCCCGGTCAGCGCGCGCTTCGGGGATGTCTACCGCAGCGCCGGAACCGACGGCCAGGGCGGCCTGGCGCAGGCGCGCGAGGTGTTCCTGCGCGGCTGTGGCCTGCTGCCCGATGGCAGCGGCCCGCCCGCCTGGGCCGGCACCGCGCGCTGGGCGGTGCTGGAGACCGGCTTCGGCCTGGGATTGAACTTCCTGGCCACCTGGCTGGCCTGGCGCCAGGACCCCCGGCGCCCGCGCCAGCTGTTCTACAGCACGATCGAGGCAGACGTCGTCGAGGTGGACGACCTGTTGCGCAGCGCGGCGCCCTTTCCGGAACTGGATGCGCTGGCCCGGGAGCTGGCGCGCCAGTGGCACGGCCTGCTGCCCGGCGTGCACCGCCTGGCCTTCGACGCCGAGTGCGTGCAGCTGACGCTCGCCATCGGGGACGCGCTGCCGGCGCTGGGCGAGTTGTCCGGCGCGCACGACAGCCTGTTTCTCGACGGCTTCGACCCCGAGCGCAATCCGGCGATGTGGAGCCTGGACACCTTGCGCGCGGCGGCCCGGCTGGCGCGGCCCGGCGCCCGGGCCGCGAGCTGGTGCGTGGCGCGCAGCGTGCGCGAGCACCTGGCGACCTGCGGCTTCGAGGTCGAGCGCGTGCCGGGCCTGGCACCCAAGCGCCACGCGCTGCGCGCGCGCCTGGTGCACCCCTGGACACGGCCGCTCACGCCTGTCGGACCGCCCCCGCCGCCGGGCCGCTGCGCCATCGTCGGTGCCGGACTGGCGGGCGCCTCGGTGGCGCGCAGCCTGGCGCTGCGCGGCTGGCAGGTCACGGTGTTCGAGCGCGCGGGCGAACCGGCCACCGGCGCCAGCGGCCTGCCGGCCGGCGTCGTCGCGCCCCACGTCTCGCCCGACGACCGACCGCTGTCGCGCCTGACGCGGGCCGGCGCGCGCGCCACCCTGGCCCGCGCCCGGCTGCTGCTGCGCGAGGGCACGGACTTCGCCGCCAGCGGCGTGCTGGAGCGCCATGAACCGGGCAAGCGCCGCCAGCCGGCGAGCTGGGCCGATCTCGCCGCCCGTCCGGCAGCGCGCGCGCAGACCCTGGGCCCGGACGAACCGCTGACGCAGGCACGGGCGCGGCAGGCCGGGCTGGTGCCGGACGCGGCGCACCCGGTGCTCTGGCATGGCCTGGCCGGCTGGGTACGGCCCACCGCGCTGGTGCGCGCGATGCTGGCCACGCCCGGCGTGTCCTGGCGCTGCGGCGTGACCGTGGCGGCCATCCGGCGAGACCACAGCGGCTGGCGGCTGGAAGGCGCCGCGGGCACCGCGCTGGCCGAAGCCGAGCTGGTCGTCGTGGCCGCCGGCTACGACTCGCTGGCGCTGGCCGGCGGCCCCCTGCCCCTGCACCCGCTGCGCGGCCAGCTGGCCACGGGGCCGATGCCCGGCGGCGCCCTGGACGAAGCCCTGCCGCCGTTTCCGGTGAACGGCCACGGCAGCCTGATCGCCCACCTGCCCGGCGCTGACGGACCGCGCTGGGTCAGCGGCTCGAGCTTCGAGCGCGCCAGCACCCGCACCACCATCACGGCGGACGAGCACGCGGCCAACCGCGCGCGACTCCAGGCCCTGCTGCCCGCAGCGGCCGAGGCACTCGATGCGCAATGGGCGGATGGGCGCGCCAGCGCCTGGGCCGGCGTGCGCGCCACCCTGCCGGACCGGCTGCCCGCCGTTGGCGCCTGGCCACAGCCCGGCACCGATGACCCGCGGCCGCTGCAGCTGTGCACCGGCCTGGGCGCGCGCGGCCTGACCCTGGCCGTGCTGTGCGGCGAACTGCTGGCGGCCGAGCTGCACGACGAGCCGCTGCCGCTGGCCCGATCGCTGGCCCGCGTGCTGCGCGCCAGCCGCTTTGGCGCATGACCCCGATCCGCGCCACCCTGAGCGTGCGTCACCTGCTGCTGGCGCTGCTGGTGGTCGCCATCTGGGGCAGCAACTTCGTCGTCATCAAGGTGGCGCTGATCCACCTGCCACCGCTGCTGATGGCGGCGCTGCGCTTTGCGCTGGCGGCCTTTCCGCTGGCGCTGCTGCTGCCGCGTCCGCGCGCGTCCTGGGGCAACCTGGCGCTCTACGGCCTGACCATCGGCGTGGGCCAGTTCGGCCTGCTGTTCTACGCCATGGACCACGACATCTCGCCCGGCCTGGCCTCGCTGGTGATCCAGGCCCAGGTGTTCTTCACCGTCGGCCTGGCAATGGCAGTCGACGGCGAGCGCCTGCGTCCGTTCCAGGGCGTGGCCGCGCTGATCGCCGTCGCCGGCATGTGGGTGATCGCGAGCCACACCGACGGCCAGACCAGCGTGCTCGGCCTGCTGCTGACCCTGGCCGGGGCACTCTGCTGGGCCCTGGGCAACATGGCCAGCCGCGCCGCCGGGCCGGTCAACGTGCTGGCCTACATCGCCTGGTCCAGCCTGTTTGCCGTGCCGCCCCTGCTGCTGCTGAGCCTGTGGCTGGAAGGCTGGCCGCGCATCGCCGCCGGCCTGGCCGGGGCCGACTTCCTGACCTGGTCGGCCGTGGCCTGGCAGACCGTCGGCAACACCCTGCTGGGCTACGGCGCCTGGGCCTGGCTGCTGGCGCGCTACCCGGCGGCCACGGTGACGCCGTTCGCCCTGCTGGTGCCGGTGTTCGGCATCGGCACCTCGGTCGCCCTGCTGGGCGAGCCGCTGCCGGCCTGGAAGCTGCTGGCCACCGGCCTGGTGCTGGCCGGCCTGGCGCTGAACCTGCTGTGGCCGCGGCTGCGCAGATCGCTCGCGCGCGCCCTGGGCCGGATGCAGGAGCGCGCCGGGCACCCATGAAAAAACCACCCCGAAGGGTGGTTTCTTGCCGGAAGGCGCGGGAGTCGATCACTCCAGCGGCGTCTTCTTGCCGTCCGGGTAGGTCGAGATCGTGATCGCGGGGTTCTTGACCTCGTGATTCGGCTCGAACTGGATGGTCGAGGTCACGCCCTTGTACTCGGACTCGATGATCTTGGGCACGTAGACCTTGGGATCGACCGAGTCGGCACGCTTCATGGCATCGGCCAGCAGCATGGTGGCGTCGTACTTGTACGGGCTGTAGACCTGGAACTCGCCCGGGAAGCGCGCGTCGTAGCGCTTCTTCCACTCCAGGCCGCCAGGCATCTTCTGCAGCGAGGTGCCGCCCTCGGCGCAGGCGACGTTGGACAGCGACTTGGCGTTGCCCGACAGCTCGGCCAGCTTGATGGTGCACATGCCATCACCGCCAAAATACTTCACGTTGGTCATGCCCAGCTGGTCCATCTGGCGCAGCATCGGGCCCGCCTGTGGGTCCATGCCGCCGTAGAAGATGGCGTCGGGCTTCTTGCCCTTGATGGCAGTCAGGATGGCCATGAAGTCGGTCGCCTTGTCGTTGGTGAACTGGCGGTCGACGATCTGCATGCCGAGCGACTTGGCGGTCTTCTCGAAGATGTCAGCCAGGCCCTGGCCGTAGGCCGTGCGATCGTCGATCACGGCCAGCGTCTTGAGCTTGAGCGTGTCGTGCGCATAGTTGGCCAGGCCGGCGCCGAGCGAGCTGTCGTTGGCAATGATGCGGAAGATCTCCGCGTAGCCGGGCTTGGTGATGTCCGGGTTGGTGGCGGCCCCGGTGACCATCGGGATACCGCACTCATGGTAGACCTTGGAGGACGGAATGGCCACGCCCGAGTTCAGCGGCGCCACCACGCCGTTGACCTTCATGTCGCACAGCTTCTGCGCCACCGCCGTGCCCTGCTTGGGGTCGGCCGCGTCGTCCTCGACCACCGCCTCCCACTTGATCTTCTTGCCGCCGATGACCAGGTCCTGCTTGTTCAGGTCCTCGATCGCCAGCACCACGCCGTTGGCATTGTCCTTGCCGAAGTGGGCCTGGCCGCCGGACATCGGCGCCACGCTGGCGATCTTCACCACCTGGACATCCTGGGCCAGGACGGGACCGGTGGCCAGGGCGACCGCTGCAGCGGCAGCCCAAGTCAACTTGAAACGCATAGAAACCTCCAGAAAATGGAACCGTAGCCGAGAGTTCGGAGACTCGACGGGCGCGAACAATAACGCAAATGCGCGGCCCGGCATATAGGGATCACGCTAGGTTCGGCGCCATCCGGATTAAGGGTTTCTACTGCCCTCGGGGCCCGGCATACCGCGCTCCAGCGCCTGCGCCACGGCATCCCGCACCTCCTCGGCGACCACCGCGCGCACGCGCGTCGACAGGCCCAGCATCTGCTCGTGCAAGGCGCGCGCGATGGCCTCGCCGATGCGCCGCTCGAGCTCGTCGCCCAGCAGGTCCAGCACCTGCTCGGCCAGCGGCGGCCCCGGGATCGCTGCGGCGCCCGCAGGCGCCGGCGGTGCCGGCACGACGTCGGTGTCGACGGCGGGCCCGTGCCACCCGCCGAGGAACGATCCCGGCAAGGGTTGCTCGACCCCTTCCAGCACCGGCTCGACGCGCCCGACCACCTCGGTCAGCGTCGGCACCAGCCGCGGATCGGGGCGCGCCGGCGCATTGGGTTCATTGGACATGCGGCTCCTCGCGCGGGGCAGCGTCGTGGGACTGAATGACGTAGCCGCGCTCGGCGTAGTGGCGCCAGCGCAGGCGCGCCTGGGAACGGTCTTCGGCGTCGGTGCCGACCAGTTCGATCAGGCGCTCGAAGCGCTCGAAGCCCTGCGGCAGCGCCAGGCCCAGGTGCACCAGCAGGCGACTGGCCTGCGGCAGCTCGGCACAGGCCGAAGCCAGCACGATCGGCGAGGCCGCGCGCACGCGCGCCGGCGCGCCGGCCACGCAGTGCGGCACGAAGGCCAGCGCCGAGAAGCTCCACAACGCGCCATCCAGGCGTTGCAGCGCCTCGGGTTCGGCCACCACGCCCACCGCCCCGCCAGCAGCATAGGCTTTCTGCAGCAGGCGACAGGCGTAGCCGACCTTGTCCGGCACGTTGAAGTGGAACATCACCTGGGTCATGGCAACGACGGGCCAGCGATCCGCAAGACCGTCTCAGCCGCGCGCGGCGGCCGGCTTGCCGCGCCGTGCCGCGGGGGTCGGAGCGCTCTCCTCCTGGTCCAGCAGGTAGCGCAGCAGCAGGCCCACCGGCCGGCCGGTCGCGCCCTTCTGCTTGCCGCCCTTCCAGGCCGTGCCGGCAATGTCCAGGTGGGCCCAGTCGTAGGCACTGGCAAACCGCTGCAGGAACTTGGCCGCGGTCACCGCGCCGGCCGGCCGGCCGGCCACGTTGGCGACGTCGGCGAAGTTGGACTTCAACCCCTCGGCGTAGTCCTCGTCCAGCGGTAGGCGCCAACACGGATCGAGCGCCTGCTCGCCGGCCGCCAGCAGCGCCGCGGCCAGCGCGTCGCTGCTGGCGAACATGCCGCTGCGCACGCCGCCCAGGGCGATCACGCAGGCGCCGGTGAGCGTGGCAATGTCGATCACCGCGCGCGGCTTGAGCCGCTCGGCATAGGCCAGCGCATCGCACAGCACCAGGCGCCCCTCGGCGTCGGTGTTCAGGATCTCGATGGTCTGGCCGCTCAGGCTGGTCACCACGTCGCCCGGCTTGACGGCGCGGCCGTCCGGCATGTTCTCGCTGGCGGCGATCAGCCCGACCACGTTGAGCGCCGGCTGCAGCTCCGCCAGCGCGCGGAACACGCCCAGCACGCTGGCCGCGCCGCTCATGTCGAACTTCATCTCGTCCATCTCGGCCGGCGGCTTCAGCGAGATGCCGCCGGTGTCGAAGGTGATGCCCTTGCCGACCAGCACGATGGGGGCCACGTTCTTGCCCGCGCCGGTGTAGCGCAGCTCGATGAAGCGCGGCTCCTCGGCCGAGCCCTGGGCCACGGCCAGCAGCGCGCCCATGCCCAGCCGCACCATTTCGCGCGGGCCGCGCACGGTGCACTGCACGCGGCGCCCGCGCGCCAGCTCCTGGGCCGCCCCCGCCAGCTGCGTCGGCGTCGCGTGGTTGGGCGGGCGATTGGCCCACTCGCGCGCCATCTCGATGCCCAGCGCCATGGCTCGGGCCTGCTCGAACTCACGCTGCACCGCCGCCGCGCTCGGCACGCCGATCACGGCCCGCGTCAGCTTCGGCTCGGCCTCGGCGCGGCTCTTGCCCCGCGTGGTCAGGTAGACATAGGCGGCTTCGGTCGTACCCAGCGTTGCCGCCTGCACGGCCCCCGGCTGCAGTTCCTGGGCGAAGCACAGCAGCACCGACTCGGCCGGGCCGCCGCGCAGGCTGCCGATGGCCGCTGCCACGGCCTTGCGCACCGCGGCCGGCTGGCCACTCTCGATGCCCGCCAGCACCACGCGGCCGGCCTTGACCCCGGCCACGCCGTAGCTCGCCAGCAGGCTGCCGGCCTGGGTTTTCAGATCACCGTCGGCCAGGGCACGCCCGATCAGTTCGGACAGCACGTCGTCCGACGCCGCGAAGCCCTCGGCCACCAGCAGCACCAGGGCGTCCGTATGCCGCCGCGCGGCCGCTTCCAGCCGCAGCGCAGTCAATTCAACATTCATAATTGGCGCTTTCTCCTTTCGATCGATGTTATTCGATTCCGCCCTCCGCAAAGAGCTTGGCCGCAGCTTCGGTGCCACGCTGGTCGTGCTGGTCACCATCGTCATGACGGTGCTGTTGATCCGCACGCTGGGGCAGGCGTCGGCCGGCCGCGTCAACCCCTCCGAGGTGATGCTGGTGATGGGCTTCACGGTGCTCGGCCACCTGCCGACCATCCTGACGCTGAGCCTGTTCATCGCCATCACGGCCACGCTCACGCGCATGTATGCGGCCAGCGAGATGGTGGTGTGGTTCTCCTGCGGCCAGGGCCTGACGGCCTTCCTGCGCCCGCTGCTGCGCTTTGCCGGGCCGGTGCTGCTGGCCGTGATCGTGCTGGCCCTGCTGGTCTGGCCCTGGTCGCACCAGCAGATCCGCGAACTGCGCGATCGCTACCAGGCGCGCGGCGACATCGAGCGCGTGGCGCCGGGGCGCTTCATCGAGTCCGCCAGCGGCCAGCGCGTGTTCTTCATCGACAAGGAAACCGCCGACGCCTACAGCGGCACCAACATCTTCATCGCCACCAGCGACCGCGGCGTCGAGTCCGTGGTGTCGGCGCAAGGCGGCCGCATCGTCACGCGCGGCGAGGAACGCTTCCTGGAAATGGAACATGGCTCGCGGCTGGAAGCCAACAGCACCAGCGGCAACCTGCGCCTGACCGAATTCACGCGCTACGCCAACCGCATCGATGCCAGCATCCCGACGCGCCCGAACACCGATTCACCGCGGCAGGCCTCGACCCTGGCGTTGCTCGCGGAGCCGACGCCGCGCAACCAGGCCGAGCTGTCCTGGCGCATCGGTCTGGCGCTGGCCGGCTTCAACTGCGTGCTGATCGCCCTGGCCGCCACGCGCGTGAACCCGCGCGTCGGCCGCAGCGCCGGCCTGGTGTTCGCGCTGTTCGCCTTCGCCACCTACTACAACCTGATCGGCACCGGACAGAACTGGATTGCGCGCCAGCGCATCGGCCTGGGCGCCTTCCTGCTGCTGCTGCACGGCGGCATCTGCCTGGCCGCGCTGGCCTGGATGGCCTGGCGCCAGCGCAACTGGCGCCGCGCGCCGGGCGCCCGGCCAGCCGACGCGCCATGAGGACGATCCGGCGCCTGGTCCATGCCGAGGTGCTGCGCGCCGTCGGCTTCGTCGCGCTCGCCTTCCTGTCGCTGTTCTTCTTCTTCGACCTGGTGGACGAGATGGGCGACCTCGAGCAGCATGCGGTACGCGGCTACTCGCTCGCGCACGCCCTGCTCTACGTCGCCCTGCAGGTGCCCAACCACCTCTACGAGCTGCTGCCGATCGCGGTACTGATCGGCACCATCTACGTCATGGCACGCCTGGCCGAAAGCTCCGAATACACCATCCTGCGCACCAGCGGCCTGGGGCCGCTGCAGGCCCTGCGCACCCTGCTGGTGCTCGGGCTGGCCTTCGTCGTGCTGACCTTCGCAGTCGGCGACTACCTGGCGCCCGCCGCCAATCAGGCGTCCAAGAACCTGCAGGCCCGCTTCCTGGGCGACATCACGATCGGGCGCACCGGCGCCTGGATGAAGGATCGCTCGGACACGCGCAACTACTCGATCAACGTCAGCGCGCTGCGCCCGGACGGCAGCCTGGGCCAGGTGCGGATCTTCGAGTTCAGCAACGGCGACCAGCGCCTGCTGTCCACCACCCGGGCCGCCTCCGGTCGCTTTGCCGCCGGCGCCTGGGTGCTGAACGAGGTCGAACGGCGCGATCTGGAAAGCGTGGATGCCGACACGCCCGAAATCGGCATCCAGCAGCTGCCCGAATGGACCTGGCCCACCGACATCACCATGGACATGGTGACCGCCGCCCTGCTCAGCCCGGACCGCATGCAGACGCTGGACCTGTTCCACTACATCAACCACCTGCAGAGCAACAACCAGAGCGCGCAGCGCTACCAGATCGAGTTCTGGCGCAAGGTCTTCTACCCCGTCAGCTGCCTGGTGATGATGGTGCTGGCGCTGCCGTTCGCCTACCTGCACTTCAGAAGCGGCAACATCGCCGGCTACGTGTTCCTGGGCGTGCTGGTGGGCATCAGCTTCTTCCTGCTCAACAACGTGTTCGGCTTCATCGGCAACCTGCGCGACTGGGAGCCCTGGCTCGCGG
>CAYRHV010000042.1:0-13108 GCA_964424045.1 uncultured Ottowia sp.
TACAGCTCGGTGTGGCCCTTCTGGCGGCCGAAGCCCTTGACCTCGGTGACGGTGAGGCCGGAGACGCCGACTTCAGCCAGGGCTTCGCGCACCTCCTCCAGCTTGAAGGGCTTGATGACGGCGGTGATCTGTTTCATTGCTTGTGCTCCTGAAAATCAAGAAAGAGGTTTGTCTGGGGTCATGTTCGGGGCTGGCGCCTGCATGGGCAGGGGCCTGCGGCTGCCGGCGTGCGGCAGCGCGGAAGGGGCTGCGGCGGCGGACGTTTGCATGGCGGCTCAACCCCGGAAGCGGTGCGTCATGGGGTAGTGCCAGTCGACACCAAAGGCACGCGGCGAGACACAGGGGCCGGGCGGCTCCTGGCGGCGCTTGTACTGGTTCTGGTGGATCAGGCGCACCACGCGCCGCACCAGCTCGGGCTCGAGGCCCTCGGCCTCGAGTTCGGCCACGCTCGCGCCCTGCTCGACGTAGCGCGCGATGATGGTGTCGAGCACCTCATAGGGCGGCAGGCTGTCCTGGTCGGTCTGGCCTTCGCGCAGCTCGGCACTGGGCGCGCGCGTGATGATGCGCTCGGGGATCGGTCCCGCGCCGGTGCCGAAGGGGTCGTGCGCGTTGCGCCAGCGCGCCAGGCGATAGGCGGTGGTCTTGAGCACGTCGGCCAGCGGCGCGTAGGCGCCGCAGGTGTCGCCGTACAGGGTGCTGTAGCCGACGGCCGCCTCGCTCTTGTTGCCGGTGGCCAGGATCAGGTGGCCAAGCTTGTTGGACAGCGCCATCAGCAGCACGCCGCGCACGCGCGCCTGGATGTTCTCCTCGGTGGTGTCCTCGGGCCGGCCGTCGAACAGCGGCGCCAGCATGGCCTTGAAGGCCTCGAAGGCGGGCGCGATGTCGATCTGGCCATGGCGCACGCCCAGGCGCCGCGCCATCTCGTGCGCGTCTTCGACGCTGATGTCGGCGGTGTAGGGGCTGGGCATCATCAGCGTGTGCACGGCGTCGGCGCCCAGGGCGTCCACGGCCAGCGCCAGCACCAGGGCCGAGTCGAGCCCGCCCGACAGGCCGAGCGCGACACGCTCGAAACCGTTCTTGCGCACGTAGTCGCGCAGCGCCAGCACCAGGGCGCGCCACAGCTCCTCGTCGGCGCCCAGCGCGGGCGCGCGCGGCGCTTCCAGCGTGACGGCGCCGCCGGTGGCGTCGGCCGCCAGCACGTCCAGCGTGGCGGCCTCGAACTGCGGCGCGCTGCCGCTGGCCTGGCCGCCAGCGCCCAGCACGCGCGCGCCGCCGGCAAACACCCATTCGTCCTGGCCGCCGACGGCGTTCACCCAGACCATCGACAGGCCGGCCGCCTGCGCACGCGCGGCCAGCACGGAGCCCAGCGCGCGCGCCTGGCCGGCGTGGAACGGCAGCGCGCGCAGCAGTGCGATCCAGCTGGCGCCGGCCTGGCGCAGGCGCTCGATCTCGACCCCGTCGCCAGTGTCGCCGCCCACCAGCAGGCCGGCACGCACGCCGCCGACCTCGAACACGCAGCCACCGGCGCCAGGGGTGAAATGCAGGGCCTCGTGCGGCGCCGCGGGGCCGGGCAGGCGCCGCTGCACGCTGCGCGCGCGCACCTGGCCGCCCTCGATCACGCTGGCGGCGTGCACCCGCTGGCCGGCCTCGGACGCCGGATGCCCGACCACGATGGCAAGGCCTTGCAGGGCCGCGGTCGCACGGGCGAGCGATTTCACGGCATCATCACAGGCAGTGATGAACGATGGACGCAGCAGCAGATCGCCCGGCGTGGGGCCGCAGACCGACAGCGCGGGCGTGAGCAGCACGCGCGCGCCGGCGGCGTGCGCGGCGTGGGCGGCGTCCACGATCTGGCGCGCATTGCCGGCCAGGTCGCCCACCACGGCGTCGAACTGTGCGACGCGGATGCTGAAAGTCATGGATGCAGTCCGCTAGCCAATCAGTTGCGCATGGTAACGCGCCGGCACCCCTGCCCGACGACTGGCGCGTCGAAATCGTGAACGATCCGGCGCGCATCGACGCCGCGCGCTGGAACGCGCTGCTGGCACGGCAGGCCTGCCCGACCCCCTTCATGCGCCACGAATACCTGGCTGCCCTGCACGCCAGCGGCAGCGCCGTGCCGCGCACCGGCTGGACGCCACAGTTCCTGCTGCTGTGGGATGGCGCCGAGCTGGCCGCGGCCTGTCCGCTCTACCTGAAGGCGCACTCCTACGGCGAATACGTGTTCGACTGGGCCTGGGCCAATGCCTACGCCGAGCACGGGCTGGATTACTACCCGAAGGCGCTGGTGGCCGTGCCCTTCACCCCGGTGCCGGGCTCGCGCCTGCTGGCGCGCGATGCGGCGGCCCGCACGGCGCTGCTGCGGACGCTGCTCGACGCCTGCACCGACAACGGGCTGTCGTCGCTGCACGTGCTGTATGGGGACGACACGGACATCGCCGCCTGTGAAAACACCGGCCTGATGCTGCGCCAGCAGGTGCAGTTCCACTGGAAAAACCACGCGCCGGCTCGGCAGGCGCCATTCACCGACTTCGAGGACTTCCTGGCCTCGCTGGCGCGCGACAAGCGCAAGAAGATCCGACAGGAGCGGCGGCGCGTGCACGAGGCGGGCGTGCGGGTGCGCTGGGCACGCGGGGCCGACATCACGCCGGCGGACTGGGCCTTCTTCTACCGCTGCTACGAGCGCACCTACCTCGAGCATGGCAACGCGCCCTACCTGACGCCGGCGTTCTTCGACCGCATGGCGCGCGAGCTGCCGCAGGCCTGGGTGCTGTTCGTGGCCGAGCGCGACGGGCACGACATCGCCGCCAGCCTGATCGCCGTGGACACCAACCCGAACGGCCACGTGGCCTACGGCCGCTACTGGGGCGCGCTGGGGCGCGTGGACTGCCTGCACTTCGAGCTCTGCTACTACGCGCCGCTGGCCTGGTGCATCGCGCACGGCGTCAGGCGCTTCGAGGGCGGCGCGCAGGGCGAGCACAAGATGGCGCGCGCCCTGCTACCGGTGACCACGCACAGCGCCCACTGGCTGGCACACCCGGCCTTTGCCGAGGCGGTGGGGCGCTTCCTGGAACGCGAGGACGAGGCCGTGGCCCGCTACCTGGCCGGGCTGCGCGCGCGCAACCCCTTCGGACACACGCCGCACGAATGAGGGCGGGAACGGTCAGCCGCGGTCGGCCTTGGGGGCGCGCCGCGCGCGCCGCGACGAGCGCATCGCGGTCGGCTTGAAGGCGTCGGTCTCCACCACCTCGGCCGGGAAGCCGCAGTCGTCGTCGGCGATGCCGAACACCATGCTGGCGCCACGGCCGTAGCGCTGCGGCACGGTCTGGTGCAGCTGGTGCGACATGTCGACTGGCGGCGTGGTGGTCTCCGAGATGATGTTGCCCTTGGCATCCATCACGGTGTAGCAGGCGGCTTGCGCCCCGGCGGCCAGCAGCAGCGTGGCGGCAGCGACCGAAAGCTTGGCGTAGGCAGTCATGGCGCTATTGTTTATCGGTTGCGACGATTTTGACAAGTGGAAACACTCAGCTTGCCGCCTCGGGCGTGGTTTTTGCCACTTGCGGGATCAGGCGGTGATAGAAACGGATGGCATCCGCGTAATTTTTCACGGACAGCCGCTCGTTGGTGCCGTGAAAGCGCTTCAGGTCCTCGCTGTCGGCGCGGATGGGCGAGAACTTGAACACATGGTCGCTGATCGGCTCGTAGTGCACCGAGTCGGTGCCCGCCACCATCAGGCCCGGCGCCACCAGGGCATCGGGGAAGACCTCGCGGATGGTGCGCGCCAGCGCGCCGTATTGCGCCGACCCGGTGGGCGCCACCTTGGACGCCTCCTTCGACCCCGGCAGCGTGGTCAGCGTGAGCTGCCCGGCCGGCACCACCTGCCCGGCCACCTGCTGCACGTGCTGCGTGACCTGCTCGCGCGTGTCGCCCGGCAGGATGCGGAAGTTGACCACCGCCTCGGCGCGGCCGGGCAGCACGTTGTCCTTGTTGCCGGCACTGGCGATGGTGGGCGCGGTGGTGGTGCGCAGCATGGCATTGGTGCTGGCGGCGCCTTCGAGCTGCTTTTGCACCAGCGGGCCGAACAGCCACAGGTTGGTCAGCGCCACGCGCGAGAAGCCGCCCATCTCGGGCCCCAGCACGTCGAACATCTCGGCCCCCACGCCGCGGATGCCGGCCGGCATCTGCTGACGGTCGAGCGCCGCCAGCGCGGCGCTCATCATGCCGATGGCGCTGGTGCCGGCTGGCGGCGGCATCGACGAATGGCCGGGCGTGGCGGTGAAGCCGAGCTGGACCGACATGTAGCCCTTCTCGGCAATGCCGACCAGCGCGGCCGGCTGCTTCAGCCCCGGCATCACGCCATCGAGCACCAGCAGGCCCTCGTCCAGCACGAAGCCGGCGCGCACGCCACGCGACTGCAGCAGCTCGGCGACCCTGGCGGCGCCGCGGTGCCCGCCGACCTCCTCGTCGGCGCCATAGGCGAGGTAGATGGTGCGCGGCGGCTGCCAGCCCTCGGCCAGCAGCATCTCGACCGCTTCGAGCTGCGCCAGCAGGTTGCCCTTGTCGTCCCAGGAGCCGCGGCCCCAGACATAGCCGTCCTTCACCACGCCGGCAAACGGCGGCTCCTGCCAGTCGCCTTCGGTGCCGGGCGCGATCGGCACCACGTCCTGGTGCGCCAGCAGCACGACGGCGTCGGCCTTGGGGTCCGCGCCCTCCCAGCTGTAGAGCAGGCTGAGCCCGTTCACGACCTCGCGCCTGAGCGTCGCGTGCACGCGCGGGAACTGCGCCTGCAGCAGATCGTGGAACGCCTGGAACTGGTCGGCATTGAGCGCGGCGTCGGCCTGCGAGGAGACAGTCTGCAGGCGCACCGCCTGCGCCAGGCGCTCGGCCACGGCGCCCTCGTCGATCGCCACCGGCGCCAGCGGCTCGACCTGCAGCTGGCGCGAGCCGTGGCGCCAGGTGTTCACGGCCACGGCCAGCACCAGGGCCAGCAGCAGGAGCAGCAGGCCCCACAAGGTTTTCTTCAGCATGCTCGGTCCTTTCTCTTGAATTCGATGCGGCGCGCAGCGGCCCCCGGTCAGCCCGTGCCTGGCAAGGCCAGCGGCGCGGGCGTGGCGGCGACCGCGGCCAGGCGCTGCCAGCATTCCTGCTCCAGCACGCCCAGCAGCGCCGCCCGGTCCTCGTCGTCCACCGCACCGCGCACGCCACGCTCCCATTCCGGGTGGCCGCGTGCCGCGCCCAGGGCTGACAGCAGGGATTGCCAGTCGGCCTCGGCGCCGGCGGCCTGCAGCGCCACGCGCAGCGGATCCTGCGCCGCATGGCCGCGCAGCGCCAACGCGTGCACCAGCTCCAGCAGGCGATCGGCCAGCAGCAGCAGCACCGGGTCTTCCACCGTCAGCTCCTGCACGCCAGTCAGGCGGTTCTCCAGCTTGCGCCACAGCGGCCGCCAGCCGCCCGACACCGCGCCGCCGACAGTGGCGCCCAGCGTGGTCGCCGCGCCCAGCGACAGCCCGGCCAGGGCCACGTCGGCGACGGCGCCGACGCCGGCGCCGATCATGGCGCCCAGGCCCAGGCGCTTGCCGGCCTGCAGCAGCAGCTCGGGGTTGAACAGGTCGTCCTCCCAGCGTTCGGCCAGCTCGGGCAGTTCGGCCAGCTCCGCGTCGTCGGGCCGGAAGGCGTAGAGGGCCAGCAGCGCGTCGATGGCGCGGCGCGCGTGGCGCCGCACCTCGTCGCGAAAGCCGCGCACGAAGGCACGCTGGCGCTGCTCGTCGCGAAACTCCGCCTCGGGCAGCGCGCGGCGCATGGCGGCGACGTCGATCAGGCAGCCGGCCACCACGCGGCAGGCGGCGCGGGCGCGCTCGCGCTCGGCCTGCGCCAGTGCGTCGACGATGCCCTGCAGCGCCTGGCGGCGCGCCGGCAGCAGGGTCGCCAGATCGGTGTAGAGGCGCTGCTCGGCGCCGGTGAAGGGCGCCACGACGTCGAACTCGACGCGCGCGTGCAGCCCGCTTTCCTGCAGCGCGCGGTGCCAGTCGTCGAGCCGCGCCGCGGTGTCGCGCACGAAGTTGAGCACCGGCATGATGGGCCGCGCGCACCAGGACAGGATGCGCAGCTCGGCGCGGTACTTGGGCAGCACCGGCTGGCGCACGTCGATCACCAGCATGGCGGCGTCGGCCTGCTCCAGCAGGGCGCGCACCACTTTCGCCTCCTGCTCGAAGGCGGCGCGCGCCTCGGGCCCGCGCAGGAAGGCCTGCAGCTGCGCATGCTCGGTCTCGCCGTCCTGGCGGCGCAGGAACTCGAGCAGCGCCACCGAGTCCTCAAGTCCCGGCGTGTCGATGTAGCGCACCCGCGCCTGGCCCTCCAGCCGCAGCTCGACCGCCTCGGCATGGCGCGTGGTGCCGGGCTGGTCCGACACGCGGCCGAAATCCACGCGCCGCGTGAGCGTGCGCAGCAGCGAGGTCTTGCCGGCGTTGGTGTGGCCGACGACGGCAATCGACAGCGGCTCAGCCATGCGCGGATGCTACCCAGTCGTGTGCCGTCGGCGCGTCCGGCAACAGCGTCCAGGCCGTGAAGCCCTCGGCCTGCAGCCAGTCGCCCCAGCGGCGCGCGGCCGCGGGGGTAATCGCGCCATCGGCCGCCAGCAGCAGCACGGCAGCGCGACCGGCAAGGGCGCCGGCGTCGCGCAGGAAGCGCGCCGTGCCGCGGTCCGGGCTCGCTGCCGCATGCACCGCCAGCACCAGCGCGGCGGGCGCGGCATCGCGCAGGCCGGCCAGGGCGGCGGCCCGCTCGGCGGCGCTGCCCGACACCTGCAGCACGGGCGTGGCCAGGTCCGCCAGCACCTGCGGCGGCCAGGCGATCTCGGGCGGCAGCTCGAAGCCCAGCAGCGCCACGCCGCGCGCCGTCCCGGGCCGCCCAACCGCCGCCGCCGGGGGGCCGGACTGCCAGGGCTGCTCGGCATCGAGCACGCGCGGCGGCGGCTCCAGCGCATCCAGCCGCGCCAGCACGGCGCGCACGTAGGGGTCGGCGCCGTCCGGCCGCAGCAGGCGTTCCTGCCCCCGGTACCAGCGCCAGCCGCTGAGTGCCGCCAGCAGCACGCGCGACAGCAGGCCGTAGACCGTCACGCAGCCGATCAGCCACCAGGCCCAGGCGCTCTGGCCCGCGTCCACGCCGGTGGCCTGCGCCGCCGCATTGCCGACCTGCTGCACCGCCGCGGCGTCGGGCACGGCAAAGCCGAGCAGCGCCGGCAGGCTGCCGGTGACGGCGACGAAGCGCTCGAAGAAGCCGGCGCTCAGGATCGTCGTCTCCCAGGTCAGCCGGTAGGCGTGGAAGGAAAAACCGAACAGCAGCACCACCAGCACGATCACGAAGGACAGTGCCCAGACCGTGTGGCTGAGCCAGCCGGTGAGCCAGGGCCACAGGCGCGCGCGCCGCAGCACGCTGGCCGTGGCGCGCGCCAGCAGCGGTGCGTGCTGGCCGCGCTCCAGCGGCAGACGCGCGGCCAGGCCGAGCGCCGCGCGGCCCAGCGTCAGGTTGCCGGCGCGCCGCCCGCCCCACAGCAGGCCGAGCAGCCAGGCCAGCAGCATCAGGGCGTGCCAGCCCAGCAGGCTGGCAAAGGCGGCGATGGCATTGATGCTGCCGTCGGGCGCCAGCAGCGCGCGCGCGGTGGCCAGCGCCGCCAGCGCCATCAGCAGCGCGAATCCGCCAACCGTCCAGCCGGCCAGCTGGCGCCAGCGCGCCAGCTCGCGCGGCAGGCCCAGGCGCCGGCCCAGCAGCCAGGCGCGCTCGGCAAACTGGGCCGCCCGCGTGTCGCGGCTGTGAAAGGCCTGCTGCAGCTCGGCCGCGTCGTCCAGCGGCCCGTCCTGCTCGAGCCGCCGCACCGCCTCGGCAACGATGGCGGCAGCCAGCGGCGTGGGCTGGGGGTCCGGGCTGGAATCAGGCATGGCAGACGGGCGGCTGGCGCCGATTATGCCGAGCGCGGGCTGCCGGGAAACCCGGGAAAACTACAAACAAGATAGCTGCGCACGGCGCAGCTGCGGGTGCCGCCAGCGTGACCCGGCACGGGCCAGCGGGCCCGTGGGCGGCCGGCCTCAGCCGCGCGCGGCCTGCGCCCGCTGGTGGCTGGCGATGCCTTCGGCGACCTCGCGCTGGGCTTCCTCGGGGCCGCCCCAGCCCAGCAGCTTGACCCACTTGCCGCGCTCGAGGTCCTTGTAGTGCTGGAAGAAGTGGGCGATCGCCTCCAGCCGCATGACGTTGACGTCCTCGATCTTCTTCCAGCGGCTGTACATGGTCGAGACCCTGTCCACCGGCACGGCCAGGACCTTGCCGTCGATGCCGGCCTCGTCCTCCATCTTCAGGATGCCGACGGCGCGGCAGGTGATGGCGACGCCGGACTGCAGCGGGTACGGCGTGACCACCAGCACGTCGACCGGGTCGCCGTCGCCCGACAGGGTCTGCGGGATGTAACCGTAGTTGGTCGGGTAGTACATCGCCACCGTCATGAAGCGGTCGACGAACAGGGCCCCGGTCTCGTCGTCGACCTCGTACTTGATCGGGTCGGCCTCCATCGGGATCTCGATGATGACGTTGAATTCCTCGGGGGCGTTCTTTCCGGGGCTGACGTTTTCAAGAGGCATGGGAGGCTCCGCGGGCGGGATCGAAAGACGGCACATTCGGCCAACTTTGCATTCTAGCGCGCACCATCGGCAAGGCTGGGGGCGATCCGGCTTGTGCGTAGAATTGGCGGGTTGGCCAATCGCGGCCCCAAATCAGGCGCGAGGAAGCAACGCAGGTTGGGGGAACTGGCTGCGTTGACGCTTCAGCCGAATGCGCCGGCTCCTCCCGAATGCAAGCTTTAGCGAGGAGTAATCTCAAATGACTGGCAATTCGGCGCTGATACTGGCGCTCGTCTGCGGTCTGGTGGCCGTGATCTACGGCTTCTGGGCGCGCGGGTGGATTCTTTCCCAGGACGCGGGCAACCCCCGCATGCAGGAGATCGCCGCGGCCATCCAGGCCGGCGCGGCCGCCTACCTGGCACGGCAGTACAAGACCATCGCCATCGTCGGCGTGGTGCTGGCGATCCTGATCGCCCTGGTGCTGGACGTGCAGACCGCCATCGGCTTCGTCGTCGGTGCGGTGCTCTCGGGCGCCTGCGGCTTCATCGGCATGAACATCTCGGTGCGCGCCAACGTGCGCACGGCGCAGGCGGCGACCCGCGGCATCGGCCCGGCGCTGGACGTGGCCTTCCGCGGCGGCGCCATCACCGGCATGCTGGTGGTCGGCCTGGGCCTGCTGGGCGTGGCCGGCTTCTACTGGTTCCTGGGCGGCGCGGCAGCGGACACCAACGCGCTCAACCCGCTGATCGGCCTGGCCTTCGGCTCGTCGCTGATCTCGATCTTCGCGCGGCTGGGCGGCGGCATCTTCACCAAGGGCGCCGACGTCGGCGCCGACCTGGTGGGCAAGGTGGAAGCCGGCATCCCCGAGGACGACCCGCGCAACCCGGCCGTGATCGCCGACAACGTGGGCGACAACGTCGGCGACTGCGCCGGCATGGCGGCCGACCTGTTCGAGACCTACGCCGTGACGCTGATCGCCACCATGGTGCTGGGCGGCCTGATGATCACCGCCGCGCCGACGCAGGCGGTGATGTACCCGCTGGCGCTGGGCGCGGTGTCGATCGTCGCCTCCATCATCGGCACCTTCTTCGTCAAGGCCAGGCCGGGCATGCAGAACGTGATGCCGGCGCTCTACAAGGGCCTGGCGATTGCCGGCATCCTGTCGCTGGTCGCGTTCTGGTTCGTCACCTCCTGGATCATCCCCGACAACGCGCTCGGCGGCGAAGGCGCCGTGCTGCGCCTGTTCGGCGCCTGCGTGGTGGGCCTGGTGCTGACCGGCCTGCTGGTCTGGATCACCGAGTACTACACCGGCACCCAGTACAAGCCGGTGCAGCACGTGGCACAGGCCTCGACCACCGGCCACGCGACCAACATCATCGCCGGCCTGGGCGTGAGCATGAAGTCCACCGCCTGGCCGGTGCTGTTCGTCTGCGCGGCCATCCTGGCAGCCTACGGCCTGGCCGGCCTCTACGGCGTGGCGATTGCCGCGACCTCGATGCTGTCGATGGCCGGCATCATCGTGGCGCTGGACGCCTACGGCCCGATCACCGACAACGCCGGCGGCATCGCCGAGATGGCCGAGATGCCAGCCGAGGTGCGTGACATCACCGACCCGCTGGACGCCGTGGGCAACACCACCAAGGCGGTGACCAAGGGCTACGCCATCGGCTCGGCCGGCCTGGCTGCGCTGGTGCTGTTTGCCGACTACACGCACCGCCTCGACGCCCTGGGCTCGAGCCTGAGCTTCGACCTGTCCGATCCGATGGTCATCATCGGCCTGTTCATCGGCGGCCTGATCCCCTACCTGTTCGGCGCCATGGCGATGGAGGCCGTCGGCCGCGCTGCAGGCAGCGTGGTGGAGGAAGTGCGACGCCAGTTCCGCGAGATCAAGGGCATCATGGAAGGCACCGGCAAGCCCGAATACGGCAAGGCCGTGGACATGCTGACGGGCGCCGCCATCAAGGAAATGATGGTCCCCTCGCTGCTGCCCGTGGTGGTACCGATCGTGGTCGGCCTGGCCCTGGGCCCGAAGGCGCTGGGCGGAATGCTGATGGGCACCATCGTCACCGGCCTGTTCGTTGCCATCTCCATGTGCACCGGCGGCGGTGCCTGGGACAACGCCAAGAAGCACATCGAGGACGGCCACTTCGGCGGCAAGGGCAGCGAGGCGCACAAGGCCTCGGTCACCGGCGACACCGTGGGCGACCCCTACAAGGACACCGCCGGCCCGGCCGTCAACCCGCTGATCAAGATCATCAACATCGTGGCCCTGCTGATCGTGCCGCTGGTGGTGAGCATGCACGGCGGCCAGGCCGAGGCCAGCGCGGCAGCGACCGCGCCTGTGGCTGCGGTGGTCGAAACCACGGCGGTCGTGGCGGACGATGCCGCCTCGGTGGTGGCCGAGGGCGAGAAGGTGATCTTCTACTTCGCCACCGGCCAGGCCGAACCGCATGCGGACGGCGCCGGCAAGCTGCAGGCCATCGTCGACGGCGTGCAGGCCGGCAAGAAGGCGATCGTGAGCGGCTACGTCGACAGCAGCGGCAGCGCCGCCGCCAACGCCGAGATCTCCAAGCAGCGCGCCGTGGCCGTGGCCGGGCTGCTGCAGTCGCTGAACATCAGCGAGGAGCAGATCGAGCTGCGCAAGCCGGCCGACATCGAGGCCGGCAGCGGCGCCCAGGCGCGCCGGGTCGAGGTCACGCTCGAATAAGCCCAGCCTGACGCCAAGGCACCCAGCCCGCCCCTGAGGCGGGCTTTTTCATCGCCGGGCCGTGGGGGATGACACACCCCCTATGTCGCTGCGCTCCTTCCCCCTTGAAGGGGGACGCACCCTATGTCCAGGGAAACCCCGGCCACGGGTGCCCGCACCTGGCCTGCTCCGCGGCCTTTGGAGACACGGCGTTTCATGCAATGCGGGTGGCGCGCAGCGCAATGGACAACTGAGGTGAGACACTCCCTATGTCGCTGCGCTCCACGGGCTCGCCGCCAGAGGCGGCGGCTCTTCGGCCCGTCCAGACCTGCGCAGGCAGGTCTGGAGCCGCGGGCCTCAGCCTCCTGGAAGGGGGACGCACCGGACCCGGGTGCCTACGCATGGCCGGCTTCGCGGCCTTTGGAGCCATGGCGTTTCATGCGATACGGGAGCGTGGAGACATTTTTTCGGGATGCGCGCAGCGGCGCACAATGACCCATATGCAGCTGAACTTCATCGACAACTACCCCGTCTCCTCCATGAGCATGCGCTCGATCCCGGTCATCGACCCCTCCGATGGCCTGGTGTTCGACGACATCCAGCACAGCGACGCACAGGACATCGACGCTGCCGTGCGGTCGGCGCGCGGCTGCTTCGAGGGGCCGTGGAGCCGGCTGTCGGCGGCCGAGCGCGGGCGCCTGCTCTACAAGCTGTCGGCCCGGGTCGCCGAGCACGCCGACGAACTGGCGCTGCTGGAGCAGCGCGACTGCGGCAAGCCGACGAAGCAGGCCCGGGCCGACGTGGCGGCGCTGGTGCGCTACTTCGAGTTCTACGCCGGCGCCTGCGACAAGCTGCACGGCGAGACCCTGCCCTATCAAAGCGGCTACAGCGTGTTCACCTGGCGCGAACCGCACGGCGTGACGGGCCACATCATTCCGTGGAACTACCCGATGCAGATCTTCGGGCGCAGCGTCGGCGGCGCGCTGGCCGCCGGCAACTGCTGCGTCGTCAAGCCGGCCGAGGACGCCTGCCTGTCGATCCTGCGCGTGGCCCAGCTGGCGGCCGACTGCGGCTTTCCGCCCGGCGCCATCAACGTCGTCACCGGCTTCGGCCACGAGGTCGGGCAGGCGCTGGCCGAGCACCCTGGGGTGGACCACATCAGCTTCACCGGCAGCCCGCGCGTGGGCACGCTGATCCAGCAGACCGCCGCCAAGCGCCACTGCCCGGTGACGCTGGAGCTGGGCGGCAAGAGCCCGCAGATCATCTTTGCCGACGCCGATCTGGACGCCGCGCTGCCGGTGGTCATCAACGCCATCGTGCAGAACGCGGGCCAGACCTGCTCGGCCGGCTCGCGCGTGTTGATCGAACAGGCCATCTACCAGCCGCTGCTGGAGCGTCTGGGCGAGGCCTTTGCGGCCCTGCGCGTGGGCCCCGCCAGCCTGGACCTGGACGTGGGGCCGCTGATCCGCGCCGGCCAGAAGAAGCGCGTGACCGACTTCCTGGCCGAAGCCCGGCGCGATGGCATCCGCACCGTGGCCGAGGGCCAGGTCGTGGCCGAGGCGCCGGCCGGAGGCTACTACCAGGCGCCGGTGCTGCTGGCCGACGTGCCGACGCAGCACCGCGTGGCGCAGGAAGAGGTGTTCGGCCCGGTGCTGTCGGCGCTGCCGTTCCAGGGCGAGGACGAGGCCGCCGAGATCGCCAACGCCACGCGCTTCGGCCTGGTGGCGGGCGTGTGGACGCGCGACGGCGGGCGCCAGCTGCGCATGGCGCGGCGCATCCGCAGCGGCCAGGTGTTCATCAACAACTACGGCGCCGG
>CAYRHV010000043.1:0-12927 GCA_964424045.1 uncultured Ottowia sp.
GAGGAGGCCGCGCACTGGTGTGCGCCACGACGAGCAACGCCGCATGGCGCGACGCGGGTGGTGCTGGTGGCTGCATAGCGCTCTCACCCGGCAGGTGAACCCCAGCAGTGCAGCCGCAGCCAACGTTCATGCGGGTTTCAAGACGACGATCAGCGGTCGACTGCCGGATTCAAGGTGAGTTTGAATGCGCGGCGTCGAACTGCGTGGTGCCGGCGCGCAGCGCGCTGATGAAGACTTCCGCCGCCGGCGACAGGTGAGCGTAGCGTCGGGTGTAGATGAAGAAGTGCCGGCGCACTTCGGGCTCGACCAGCGGGCGCGCCTGGAGCCGGTAGAGGTCGATCAGCGGTTGCGCGTAGGGCAGGCAGGCGCTCACGCCCATGCCGGCGTTCACGAGACTGAGCGCGGTGCTCATGAAGGTGACTTCATGGCGCGGTCGGATCGCGTCGGGATCCACTGCCTCGAACAGGTCGCGCCCCAGCTGGTCGGCGAATTCCCCCTTCAGCAGGATCAGGGGGTAGCGGGCCAGGTCCTGCCAGCGCACCTGCTTCAGCCGCTGCAGCGGGTGGCCGTCCGGAAACACGGCGATGAACGGCGAGGCGATGAACGGGGTCGTCGTCAGCGCGCCGGGCACGCTGCGCTGGGGACCGATGCCGAAGTCCACCTGGCCCATGACGACGCGCTTGATGACCTCCTCGACCGGGCAGTCGGCAAGGTAGACCTCGATCTGCGGGTGCGTGCGGTTGAACGCCGCCACCGCCGCCGGCATCAGGGTGCTGGCCATCAACTGCGGCGTGGCGACGCGCACGATGCCGCGCCGCAGGCGTCTCAGGTCATCGATGTGCTCGAGCGCCCGGTCCAGCTCGCGCAGCACCCCGTGCGCCACGTCGTAGAACTCCCGGCCCACGTCCGACAGCCGGTTGCGGCGTGTCGAGCGATCGACCAGCTGCACCTCGAGCTGTGACTCCAGCTCCCTGATCAGGCCGCTCAGCGCCGACTGCGTCACGCACAGGGTCTCGGCCGCGCGCGTGAAGCTGCCGGTGTCCGCCAGCGCGACAAAGGCACGCAACTGACGCAGGGTCACTTCCATAAGATGATCTGATGAATTGATGAAAAAAAACTGTTTGCCTTCTACTTCGCGTGCCAGTCTAATACCAGCTGGCGAAAACGAGACACGATTCGGAGACAGACCGTTGATCGACAGACAGGCATCCAGGACCCGCAGCAGCGCAATCGGCAGCGTGCCGGCCGGCGCGGTACGCGTTGGCGCAGGGCGGCGGCATGCTTGAGCTGTACACCTATTTCCGCAGCTCGGCTGCCTATCGCGTGCGCATCGCGCTGGGCCTGAAGGGGCTGGATTTCCGTGCCCTTCCGGTCCATCTGGTGCGCGATGGTGGCGAGCAGCACACGGCTGCCTATCGCCAGCTCAACCCGCAGGGGCTGGTGCCGACCCTGGTCGACGGCGAGCACCGCCTGACGCAGTCGCTGGCCATCATCGAATACCTGGACGAAGTGCATGGACCGGCGATCCTGCTGCCCGGCGAGGCCCCGGCGCGGGCCCGCGTGCGCTCGCTGGCGCTCCAGCTGGCCTGCGACATCCACCCGCTCAACAATCTGCGCGTGCTGCAGTACCTGGAGCGTGAGCTGGGGCTGGAGCAGGCCCGGCGCGACGCCTGGTACCGGCATTGGGTGGAACTCGGCTTCGAAGCCCTGGAGCAGCGCCTGCAGGCACCGCAGACCGGCCGGTTCTGCCATGGCGACACGCCAACCCTGGCCGACTGCTGCCTGGTGCCGCAGGTCTACAACGCACGCCGCTTCGACGTCGATGTCTCGCGCTTTCCGACCATCGAGCGCATTGACGCGGCATGCGCCGAGCTGCCGGCCTTTCGGGCCGCGGCACCGGAAAACCAGCATGATGCACCGTCGCCCGCCGTCCGCTGAGGGCGCCGATCCATCCCGCCCCAAGATTAGTTTCAACCTGAGGAGACCGAAATGAGCAACAGCGCCACGCCCCAGTACATGTCCGGATTCGGCAACGAATTTGCCACCGAGGCGTTGCCGGGTGCGCTGCCGGATCGCGGCAACTCGCCCCAACGGGCGCCCTACGGGCTGTATGCCGAGCAGGTCAACGGCACGCCGTTCACCATTGCGCGCGCGGCCAACCGGCGGTCCTGGCTCTATCGCATCCGCCCCGGCGCGTCGCACCGTGCCTTTGCGCCCAGCAGCGCGGCACCGAACTGGCTCTCCAGCTTCAACCAGGTGCCGACGCCGCCGAGCCGCATTCGCTGGAATCCCTGGGCCCTGCCGGCGGCCGGCACCGGGGTCGACTTCGTCGACGGCATGACCACCGTCGCCGGCAACGCCGGCTGCGGCATTCACGTCTACACCGCCAACCAGTCGATGGAGCGGCGCTATTTCTACAACTCCGACGGTGAGCTGCTGATCGTGCCGCAGCAGGGGCGCCTGCAGGTGCTGACGGAACTGGGCCGCCTGGAAGTGGAGCCGCAGGAAATCGTCGTCATCCCGCGCGGCATCCATTTCCAGATCCGGCTGCCCGACGGCGCCGCGCGCGGCTTCGTGTGCGAGAACTTCGGTGCGCCGCTGCAACTGCCGACGCTGGGCGTCATCGGCTCCAACGGCCTGGCGCATCCGCGCGACTTCCTCTACCCGGTGGCGGCCTGGGAGGACGTCGAGGGCGAGTTCGAGATCCTGACCAAGTTCGACGGTCACTTCTGGGGCGCCAGCATCGACCACTCGCCGTTCGACGTCGTGGCCTGGCACGGCACGCATGCGCCCTACAAGTACGACTTGCGCAAGTTCAACGTGGCCGGCTTCATCAGCTACGACCACCCGGATCCGTGCATGAACCTGGTGCTGCATGCGCCCAGCGCCACGCCGGGCGTGGACACGCTGGACTTCATCGCCTTCGCGCCGCGCGTGCTGGCGATGCAGGACACCTTCCGGCCGCCCTGGTTCCACCGCAACATGGCGGGCGAATTCATGGGCAACGTCCATGGCCAGTACGACGCCAAGGCCGACGGCTTCAGCCCCGGCAGCATGTCGATCCACAACACCATGACCGCCCACGGGCCGGACGTGGCGACCTTCGAAAAGGCCAGTGCCGCGGACACCCGGGCGCCGGACTACATCGAGGACACGATGGCGATCATGTTCGAGACGCCGGTCATCATCCACGCCACGCAGCAGGCGCTCGAATCGCCGCATCGGCAGCCGGATTACCCGCAGGTGTGGCAGGGCTTCAAGAAGTATTTCAACCCCGGCAAGCGCTGAGCAGGCCGCAGGCGAAGCCTGCGGCGCCGGCGCCCGGACCCAGGCCCCGGCGCGCTTCACGCGAGCACGGCCCCCGTGGTGGCGCGCCCGGCTGCCGGGCGCCGTCCACCCCGATCCCACCAACACCTCCCCGAGGGATGGAGCACGAACGAGATGACGCAATTGAACGAGACGCACGACCCGGCACTCCGAAGCTGGGTGTCGTCGGCCAATGATGGCCAGACCGACTTTCCGATCCAGAACCTGCCGCATGGCGTGTTCCGGCGCAAGGGCAGCCGTGAAGGCTGGCGCGGCGGCGTGGCGATCGGCGACCAGATCCTGGACCTGGCCGCGGTGCTGGATGGCAAGGGCTCGGATCACTTCGGCGATGTGGCCGCGGCACTGGAAGCGGCGGCGCGCGAGACGCTGAACGACTTCATGGCCCAGGGGCCGGCGGCCTGGTCGGCGCTGCGCCTGGCGCTTTCGCGCGCCCTGCGTGAGGGCGCGGCCGCGCAGGCCGCCCTGCAGCCGTGCCTGCTGCCGCAGGCCGACGCCGAATACCGGGTGCCGGCGCGCGTGGGCGACTACACCGACTTCTACACCTCGATCCACCACGCGACCAACATCGGCCGCCTGTTCCGCCCCGACAACCCGCTGATGCCGAACTACAAGTGGATCCCGATCGGCTACCACGGGCGCAGCTCCAGCATCGTCGTTTCCGGACACGACTTCCGGCGCCCGGTCGGGCAGGTCCGGCCCGCCGGGGCCGACGCACCGACGCTGCAGGCCAGCGAGCGCATGGACATCGAGCTGGAGCTGGGCGTGTTCATCGGCCGCGCCAACGCGCTGGGCGAACCGGTGGCCCTGGAGCAGGCCGAGCAGCACGTGTTCGGCCTGGCGCTGCTCAACGATTGGTCGGCGCGCGACATCCAGCCGTGGGAATATCAGCCGCTGGGTCCCTTCCTGTCGAAGAATTTCGCCACCACCGTGTCGCCCTGGATCGTCACGCTGGAGGCGCTGGCCCCGTACCGGGTGGCGCCGCCGGCGCGGCCCGAGGGCGACCCGGCGCCGCTGCCCTATCTCGACGGTGCGGCGAATCGGACGCAGGGCGCGTTCGACCTGCAGCTCGAGGTCTGGCTGCAGACCGCGCGCATGCGCGAGCAGGGCCAGCCGGCGACACGATTGATCACCACCAACTATCGCCACGCCTACTGGACGCTGGCACAGATGGTGGCCCACCACACGGTGGGCGGGTGCAACCTGCAGCCGGGCGACCTGCTGGGGACCGGCACGCTGTCCGGCCCGACGCTGGACCAGGCCGCGGCGCTGATCGAGCTGACCGCGGGCGGCAAGAATCCGATCACGCTGCCCAACGGCGAGGTCCGCACCTGGCTCGAGGATGGCGACACCGTCGTCCTGCGCGCGCACTGCCAGGCGCCGCAGCAGGCGCGCATCGGCTTCGGCGAGTGCCGCGGCACCGTGCTGCCGGCACGTGCGCTGGCAGGCACCTGAGCCAGGCTGCCCGCCGGCGCCCGTTCGAGGCGCGCGCTCGAATCCGGCCAGGCAGGTGAAATCCGCATTGGTGGCCTGGCCGCCTTTGACGACAATGCCCGCTGGTTTCGGATTCGAGGAGGCGGTGCGTGCGCATCAAGAGTCAGAAGGATTTCTGGGCCGGCCTGCTGTACGTGATCGTCGGCGTCGGCTTCGCCCTGGGTGCGACCCGCTACACGATCGGTAGCGCGGCGCGCATGGGGCCGGGGTATTTCCCGCTCGTGGTCGGCATTCTGCTGGCCGTGCTGGGGCTGGTCATCGTGCTGCGCGCACTCGTCATCCAGACGCCGGACGGCGACCCCATCGGCCCCTGGGCCTGGAAGCCGCTGGTCTTCATCATCCTGGCCAACTTCCTGTTCGGCATCCTGCTGGGCGGCGTGCCCTCGCTGGGCCTGCCGCCGATGGGGCTGATCATCGCCATCGTGGTGCTCACCGGAGTGGCAGCGCTGGCGGGTCGTGAGTTCCGGCTGCTCGAGGTGGTGGTCCTGGCCCTCGTGCTGGCCATGGGCAGCTGGGCCGTGTTCGTCTGGGGCTTGAACCTGCAGCTGCCGGTCTGGCCACGCTGGCCCGCGGGCTGAAGGGGGCCGGCGCCATGGAGCTGTTCGACCACCTCGCGCTCGGGTTCAGCGTCGCCTTCTCGCTGCAGAACCTGGCGTATGCCCTGGTCGGCTGCCTGCTGGGCACGCTGATCGGCGTGCTGCCGGGCGTCGGCCCGGTGGCCACCATCGCCATGCTGCTGCCGGCCACCTACGCGCTGCCCCCGGTGGCGGCGCTGATCATGCTGGCCGGCATCTACTACGGTGCCCAGTACGGCGGCTCGACCACCGCCATCCTGGTCAACCTGCCGGGCGAGGCGGCCTCGGTGGTGACCGTGATCGACGGCTACCAGATGGCACGCCGGGGACGCGCCGGACCGGCCCTGTCGTCGGCCGCGATCGGCTCCTTCGTTGCCGGCTGCTTCGGCACCCTGGTACTGGCCGGCTTTGCCGCGCCGCTGACCGAGCTGGCCTTCAAGTTCGGCCCGGCCGAGTATTTCTCGCTCATGGTGCTGGGCCTGATCGGCGCCGTGGTGCTGGCCTCGGGCTCGCTGCTGAAGGCGATCGGCATGATCGTGCTCGGCCTGCTGCTGGGCATGGTCGGCACCGACGTCAATACCGGCGTGGCGCGCTACAGCTTCGACATCCACGAGCTGACGGACGGCATCGGCTTCATCGCCATCGCCATGGGCGTGTTCGGTTATGGCGAGATCATCGCCAACCTGGCCCAGGTCGAGACCGGCGGCAAGCGCGAGGTGTTCGAGGTCCGGCTGCAGCACCTCTACCCGACGCGCGAAGACTGGCGGCAGATGACGCCGGCCATCCTGCGCGGCACCGCGCTGGGTTCGGTGCTCGGCATCCTGCCGGGTGGCGGCGCCGTGCTGTCGTCGTTTGCCGCCTACACGCTGGAGAAGAAGACCCGCCTGAGGCCGGGCGAGGTGCCATTCGGCCAGGGCAACATCCGCGGCGTGGCCGCGCCCGAATCGGCCAACAACGCCGGCTCGCAGACCTCGTTCATCCCGCTGCTGACGCTGGGCATTCCGCCCAACGCGGTGATGGCGCTGATGGTGGGCGCGATGATGATCCACAACATCCAGCCCGGCCCGCAGGTGATGACCAGCAACCCGGAGCTGTTCTGGGGCCTGATCGCCTCGATGTGGATCGGCAACGCCATGCTGGTCATCCTCAACCTGCCGCTGATCGGGATCTGGATCAAGCTGCTGACGGTGCCTTACCGCTGGCTGTTCCCGTCCATCGTGCTGTTCTGCGCGATCGGCGTCTACACCACCAACAACAACACCTTCGACATCTGGATCATGGGCTGGTTCGGCATCCTGGGCTACGTCTTCCACAAGCTGGCGATGGAGCCGGCGCCGCTGCTGCTGGGCCTGATCCTGGGCCCGATGATGGAGGAGAACCTGCGCCGCGCGCTGCTGCTCTCGCGCGGCGACTGGAGCGTGCTGGTGACGCGGCCGCTGTCGGCCACGCTGCTGGCTCTGGCCGCGGCGCTGCTGGTGATCGTGGTGCTGCCGGCGGTGCAGAAGGGCCGCGAGGAGGCCTTCATCGAGGACTGACGTCGGCGGCGCGCACGTTCTGTAGCGGTGCCGCGTGCATGCGCGTCACAATGGCTGCCGGATCCTGCTCTTCTCATGACCACCGAACCCTTTGCCCTGTCGGCCGAAGCGCTCACGCCCGAGCTGCACGCGCGCCTGCACGCCGAGGTCCATGCGCGGCCGCCGCAGGCCCTGCGCGCGCCGCTGGCGGTGACGCACTGGGTGCAGCAGGCTGACGCCGCCGAACGCACCGCCAGCCGCGAGCACCTGGCGGCCCTGCTGGCCGGCGGCGGCCTGGCCGCGCCCGCGGCCGACGCCGCCTTCATCCAGGCCGAGCTGGCCGACTTCAGCGTGCGCTGGGAGCTGCACACCGAGTTCGTGGCCTGGACCTTCTTTCGCCCGCTGCCGACGGCCGAACTGGATGCCTTTGCCGCCGGCGAACTGCCGACCGCGGGCGAGCTGGTCCCCGCCGCCTGGCGCCAGGGCCTGCCGGGTCGACCGCTCACCGGCGTGCAGCTGTGGGTGCTGCCGCGACGCGGCAGCGAGGACGTCGCCATCGTGCGCCACGTGTTTCCGGAGGGCTGGGTCACCGGCTCGCGCGTCATCAGCCACAGTTCGGCGCTGCACACCGACCTGCGCCTGCGCGCCGACGGCTGCGTGCGCATGCTGGTGTTTGCCGACGACGAGGTGCCGGACGGCCAGGTCACGCCGCGCCGCCTGGGGCGGCTGGTGCAGCGCGTGCTGGAGATCGACAGCTACCGGATGGCGGCGCTGCTGGCGCTGCCGGTGGCGCGCCAGGCGGTGCGCTGGCTGGGCGAGGGCGAGGCCGAGCTGGCGGCGCTGACGCAGGCCCTGCGCGGCGCCGCGCGGCTCGACGAGCCGGCACTGCTGGAGCGGCTGACCCGGCTGGCGGCGGAGCTGGAAGGCCTGTATGCCGCCACCCATGCCCGGTTCTCCGCCACCGCGGCCTACCACGAGCTGGTGCGCCAGCGCCTGGCCGACATCGCCGAGGCGCGCCTCGACGGCATGCAGTCGCTGCACGACTTCCTCGAGCGGCGCTTCGGACCGGCCATGGCCACCTGCCGCGCCGCCGACCGGCGCCAGGCGGCGCTGTCGGCGCGCATCGCGCGCGTGGGCGACCTGCTGCGCACGCGGGTCGAGGTCGAGCAGCAGCGCGCCAGCCGCGAACTGCTGGCGGCGATGAACCGGCGCCAGGGACTGCAGCTGAAGCTGCAGTCCACCGTCGAAGGCCTGTCGGTGGCGGCCATCACCTACTACGTGGTCGGCCTGGTGGGCCACGTCGCCCGCGGTGCGCAGGCGCTCGGCTGGCCCTTCAGCGTCGAGGCCACCGCCGCCGCTGCGGTGCCGGTGGTGGCACTGGCCGTGTGGCTGGGACTGCGCCGCCTGCACCACCACATCGCCGCTGCCGACCGTCCGGCAGAGGGGGCAGGGGACGAGACGCGCTGAGGCGGCGCTGCCCGCGCGGCGCTGGCGAGCGCGATCGAATCTCGGACGGCCCGGTGGTCGGGCCGGCTACAGGTCCAGCACCAGGCGCCCCGTGCGCGCACGCGAGACGCAGGTCATCATGCGCTGGCCGGCCTGGCGCTCGGCCGGCGTCAGCACGCTGTCGCGGTGCTCGATGTCGCCGGCCAGCACGCCGACCTCGCAGGAGCCGCACAGCCCTTCCTCGCAGTCGCACTGCACGTCCACGTTGGAAGCGTGCAGGACTTCGAGCACCGTCTGGTCGGCCGGCACCTGCAGGGTCAGGCCGGCGGTCGCCAGCTCGATCTCGAAGGCGCGTTCGTGCGTCGGATCGAGCTTCGGGGCGTTGTTCTCGAAGTGCTCGATGCGCAGCGCCTCGGCCGGCCAGCCGGCCCGGTCGACGGCCTGCTGCAGGGCGGCCAGCAGGGCCTCCGGCCCGCAGGCGTAGATCCGGGCCTGCGCGTCCGGCCGTGCCAGCAGGCGGTTGAAATCGGCCCGACCGCCCTCGTCGCTGACGTGCAGGTGCAGGCGCTCCCCGTGCGCGGCCTGCAGTGGTCCGGCGTAGGCCGCGCGGGCCCGCGTCGAGCAGCTGTAGTGCAGCACGTAGTCCAGGCCCAGCTGCTGCGCCCGCTGCGCCATCGCCATGATGGGCGTGATGCCGATGCCGCCGGCGATCAGGATCAGCCGCCCCGGCGCCTGCTCGTCGAGCTGGAAGTGGTTGCGCGGGCCGCGCACGCGCAGGATCGCACCGGGTGTCGCGTAGCGGTGCACCCAGGCCGAGCCGCCGCGGCTGCGCGGGTCGTGCTGGATCGCCAGCTCCCAGTGCTGGCGGTCGTCCAGGTCGCCGCAGAGCGAGAACTGGCGCGACAGCCCGGTGTCGCCGCATTCCACGTCCACGTGGGCGCCCGGCGTCCAGCGGGGCAGCGGCGCGCCGGTGAGGGACCGCAGCCGCAGGCCGACGATGTCGGGTCCGCTGGCCAGCGTCTCGACCGCCGCGACCTCGACGCGGCGCGTCATGCTGGTCGACAGCGGCGGGCCCAGGCGGACCGGAACCTGCAGGCGGCGCAGGCTCGGGTCGGTGCGTTCCGGGTTCTGCGCCGGGTCCCACTGCACGACCAGGTTCTGCGGCCCGCGAAACGCCAGGTTGTGCACGTAGCGGAACCGCTGCGGTGCCAGGCGCAGGTGCGGCAGCCGGCGCGCCAGCTCGCCGATCATGATCTGCAGCTCCATGCGTGCGATGTTCTTGCCCAGGCACTGGTGCACGCCGTAGCCGAACGACAGGTGGTCGATCATGTTGCTGCGGCGGATGTCCAGCGTGTCCGGGTCGTCGAACTGGCGCGGGTCGCGGTTGCCCGAGGCCACCACCAGCAGCAGCCGCGCGCCGGCCGGGATCGGCACGCCCTCGACCTCGACGTCGCGCAGCGCGCGCCGGCGCCAGGAGGCGATCGGGCCGTTGAAGCGCAGGCATTCCTCCACCGCCGGCGAGATCAGGGCCGGGTCCTCGCGCAGCTCGTTCCAGCTCTCGCGGTCCTCCAGCAGGGTGCGGATGGCGTTGGTGGCGGCGAAGGTGGTGGATTCGTGGGCGGCGACGATGATGGCCATCATCATCGAGTGCAGGTAGGAATCGGTGACGACTTCCGGGTGGTGCTTCTGCTGGCGGATCGAGTAGCGCATCCAGCCCGGGCCCTCCGGCGTGCGCCGCATCTTGGCCAGGATCTCGCCCGACAGCTGCCAGAACCGGCCCACCGTGTGCGCCACCTCGATGCGCTCCTCGGGCGTGGGCCGGCCGAAGGCGTTCTTGGTGTGCGCCACCGCGAATTCATGCATGCGCTCGCGGTCTTCCTCATCGTCGATGCCCAGGAAGTAGAGCGCCACCGTGAACGGCACGTGCCAGGTCAGGGCCTTGAACAGATCGACCTCGCCGGCATCGATGAAGCCGTCGATCGCCTCGGCCACCAGCCGGCGCACCAGCGGTTCGTGCTGGCGCAGGAAATCGGGCGTGAACGGCTGCATCAGCGCGCGCCGGCGCGCCATGTGCATGGGCTCGTCCTCGTTCACCAGCGTGCGGCTCATGCCGTAGTCGTAGGACTTCAGGATCGCCGTCACTTCCTCGCTCGGCGGTGCCAGCGACTCCAGCGCGTTGGACGGGCTGAAGGCGTGCGGGTCGCGGAAGATGGCCTGGATCGCCGCGTGGCGCGTCACCACCCAGTAGTCCAGCTTCGGGCTGTAGAACACCGGCACCTGCTCGCGGGCCCAGCGCAGCAGCTCGGCCGGGTCCTCCATGTAGGCATCGGTGAACGGGTCGAAGGCCGCGGCCTGCTGGCTCAGCGGACAGCCCGGGCGGGCGGTGGCGGTGGCGGCGTCGGTCATGGGGGTGGTGTCTCGGCCGTGCGGCGGGGCCGCGCAATGCAGCGACGATAGCATCCTTGCCGCGCTGCGTGCGCCGCATTCCCGACCCGCCTGGCCGTGCCTGGGCGGATGCCGGACAATGCCGGTTTCCTCGCCCCCGATGGCCGCTCGCCGCGTTGTTCGTGCGGGTGATGGCACCGGGCGCGGCCTGTCATGTCTTCCCACTCGATCACAGGAGCGTCAGCGCGACATGGATCCCAAGCTTCACACCATCATCAGCAGCACCCGTCCCGGCCGCGTCGGCCCGGCGGTGGGACGCTGGTTTCACGAACTCGCGCGCCAGCATGGCGGCTTCGACGCCGAGCTGGTCGATCTGGTCGACTTCGGGCTGCCGCTTTATGACGAGTCGATCCATCCGCGGGCGCAGCAATACGAGCGCGAGCACACGCGGCGCTGGAGCGAGAGCGTGAATGCCGCCGACGCCTTCGTGTTCGTGATGCCCGAGTACAACTACAGCCCGCCACCGGCGCTGGTCAATGCCCTGGCCTACGTCTCGCGCGAGTGGCACTACAAGCCGGCCGGCTTCGTCGGCTACGGCGCCGGCTTCTCCGGCGGCCTGCGCGCCGTGCAGGCGGCGCGCCTGCACGTCACCACGCTCAAGGTGATGCCGATGGTCGAGTGCGTGGCGATCCCGACCATCTCCAGCCACCTCGACGAGCAGGGCGCGTTCCGTTCCACCGAGGTGATCGACGCGGCGGCGGTCGGCCTGCTTGACGAGCTGCGTCGCTGGGCGGTGGCGCTCAAGCCGATGCGCGGCTGAAGGCCGGCGCTGTGGACCGTGGCCCAGTCGCAGCGCTTCCCGTCCGCATTCCGGCAGCCATGAACCCCAGGACCAGCGGCCTGCTGTGCGCCGCCCTGGGCGCGATCGGCTTCTCCGGCAAGGCCATCGTCGTCAAGCTGGCCTACCGCTACGGCGTCGATGCCATCACGCTGCTGATGTACCGCATGCTGATGGCGCTGCCCTTGTTCCTGCTCATGGCCTGGTGGGGCGGGCGCGGGCGGCCGGCGCTGGCCGGGTCCGAGCGCTGGGCCGTGCTTGGCCTGGGCTTTTGCGGCTACTACCTGGCCAGCATGCTCGACTTCCTCGGCCTGCAATACATCACCGCCAGCCTCGAGCGCCTGATCCTCTACCTCACGCCGACCCTGGTGCTGCTCTATGGCTGGGCGCTGCGCGGCCGCCCGATCACGCTCGGGCATGTGCTGGCCACCGCGGTCGGCTACGGCGGCGCGCTGCTGGTGTTTCGCGTCGAACTGCATGGCATGCCGGGCAGTGCCACCGCCTGGGGCGCGTTCTGGGTCTTCCTGTCGGCGGCGTCGTACGCGCTCTACCTGTTCTTCAGCGGCGAGTTCGTCGCGCGCATCGGCAGCCTGCGCCTGGTCGGCCTGGCCTCGACCGTGGCCAGCCTGTGCTGCATCGCCCACTTCCTGCTGTTCAACCCCTGGGCGTCGGCGCGCGTGGCCGAACCCGTGCTGTGGCTGTCGCTGCTCAACGCCACGCTGTGCACCGCCGTGCCGGTGCTGCTGGTGATGGTCGGCGTCGAGCGCGTCGGCGCCAGCCTGGCGGCCCAGGTCGGCATGATCGGGCCGCTGTCGACCATCGCCATGGGCATCGTGCTGCTGGGCGAGCCGTTCACGCCGGCGCTGGTGGCGGGCACGGCGCTGGTGCTGGCCGGGGTCTACCTGTTCAGCCGCGCCGGCCGGCGCGTCGGGTAGGCTTGCGTTTTATTGAACTGGAGAGACCACCATGGATCTGGGAATCGGCGGCAAATGGGCGCTGGTGTGCGGTGCCAGCAAGGGGCTGGGCCACGGCTGCGCGCAGGCGCTGGCGCGCGAGGGCGTCAACGTGGTGCTGGTGGCGCGCCGTGCCGAGGTGCTGGAGCAGGCCGCGGTCGCGCTGCGCGCCGAAACCGGCGTGCAGGTGCTGGCGGTGGCCACCGACGTCACCACACCCGAAGGCCGCGCGCAGGCGCTGGCGGCGCACCCCGAGCTCGACATCGTCGTCACCAACGCCGGCGGGCCGCCGATGGGCAACTTCCGCGACTGGGATCGCGAGGCCTGGATCAGGGCGGTGGACGCCAACATGCTGACCCCGATCGAGCTCATCAAGGCCACGATCGACGGCATGATCG
>CAYRHV010000044.1:0-12667 GCA_964424045.1 uncultured Ottowia sp.
TCAACCTGCTGCCGCACCGCGAGCTGGCTCGCCAGCGCGCGCGCCAGCTGTTCAACATGTCGCTGGTCGCATCGGCCGTGATTGGCGCGCTGATCGCGGGTGCGGTTTACATGTGGTACCAGAGCGAGATCGAACAACAGGAGAGCCGCAACGCCTTCCTGACGGCCGAGATCAAGAAGCTCGACGAGCAGATCAAGGAAGTGGCGACCCTGCAGGAAGAGATCGAAGCGCTCAAGGCGCGCCAGGAGGCGGTCGAGAACCTGCAGGCGGATCGCAACATGCCGGTACACCTGCTGAATGAGGCGGTGAGCCAGCTGCCCGATGGCCTCTATCTGAGCCAGATCAAGCAGGAAGGCCAGAACGTGCTGGTCGAGGGCGTGGCGCAATCGAATGAGCGCGTCTCGGAGCTGCTGCGCAATCTATCGCGCAACAGCGAGTGGGTGACCAAACCCGAGCTGATCGAGATCGTGGCCAAGAACATCGCCCTCAACCCGCGCGAACAGCGCCGTGTCTACAACTTCAAGGTGCGCGTGCAACTGCTGCGCGCCAGCGACGTGAAGGCGGCGGGGCCGGGTGCGCCGGCGGCCGCGCGCCCGGCGAACGTCCCCGCCTGAATGGAGTGTTGGCATCATGGCTCGCAAGTCCACCTCATCCAATGTTGACGTCGGGGCGGCGCTGAACCGGTTTTCGGCCCAGTTCCAGGGCTTGGATACCCGCGACCCTTCCTCCTGGCCGGTGCTTCCGCGCTACCTGCTGCTGCTGGTGGTGGCGGCCGTGGTGCTGGTCGGCCTCTGGTTTGCCTGGCTCAAGGGAGTTGACGAGGAGCTCCAGGGCGTGCGTGCGCGCGAGGTGACGCTGCGCCAGGACTACCGCACCAAGCTGCAGAAGGCGGTCAGCCTCGAGGAGCTGAAGAAGCAGCGTGCCCAGGTGATGCAGTACGTCAACCTGCTGGAGAAACAGCTGCCAAGCAAGGCCGAGATGGATGCCCTGCTGTCCGACATCAACCAGGCCGGCCTGGGCCGCAGCCTGCAGTTCGAGCTGTTCCGGCCCGGCCAACTGGTGGTCAAGGACTACTACGCCGAGCTGCCGATCGCCATCAAGGTGACGGGTCAGTACCACGACATCGGAGCCTTTACGGCCGATATTGCCGATTTGTCACGCATCGTGACACTCAACAACCTGTCGGTGGCGCCAAGTTCGGACAAGGACAAGTCAGGCCTGCTGGCAATGGAGGCGACGGCCAAGACCTATCGCTATCTCGATCCAGAGGAGATTGCGGCGCAACGTGCCGCCGCCGAGAAGAAGCCGGGAGCCAAGAAATGAGCACGCGCGCGATTGGCTGGTGGCTTGCACCAGTCGCGACCTTGATGCTGCTGGGCGGTTGTGCGCCCGGGCATGAGGACCTGCAGGGCTGGATGGCGCAGGAGCGAAGCCAGATGGTGCCCAAGGTGACACCGATCGCCGAGCCCAAGCAGTTCCTGCCGCTGGCCTACACAGAGAGCGCGGCGGCGGATCCCTTTGATTCCGATCGGCTGGCCCAGGCCCTGCGCCGCGAGTCGGGCGTGGGTGGTTCCGGTGCCGCCCTGATCGCGCCCGAACTGAACCGGCGCAAGGAGCCGCTGGAGGCCTATCCGCTGGACGTCATGGCGATGGTTGGTAGCCTGGATCGCGGTGGCCAGCGCGTGGCACTGGTGCGAGTCGACAAGCTGCTCTACCAGGTTCGGATCGGCAACTACCTGGGCCAGAACTACGGCAAGGTAATGAAGATTTCGGAGGCTGGGGTGGCGCTGCGCGAGATCGTGCAGGACGCCGCGGGCGAATGGATCGAGCGCAACGCGGAGTTGCAGCTGCAGGAGAAGAAACAATGAGCAAGTGGACCCCGATTTCGCGTGTGCTGTGCGTTGCCGCGCTCAGCATTGCGGGCTGTGGCGTTGCGACCCTGGCCTGGGCCCAGGCCAGCATCGAGTCACTCAGCAGCTCGCAGCAGAGTGGCGTCGAGGTGGTGCGCATCCAGCTGAGCGAGCCGCTCACGGCGCCACCGACCGGCTTCGTGGTGCAGTCACCAGCACGCATTGCGCTTGATTTTCCCGGTGTCGTCAGCGGCCTGGCGCAGAACAACATCGAACTCAACCAGGGTAATTTGCGCAGCGCCCACGTGGCGCAGGCCGGCGACCGCACGCGCGTCGTACTCAACCTCAACCAGCCCACCACCTATCACACTGAAATCCAGGGCCAGGTCCTGTTGGTCACGCTCGGCAGCGCAGCAGCCACGGCGACGCCGTCATCGTCGACGCGTGTCTTTGCTGAAAGCCATGCCGAGGCTGCGCAACCGCTGCGCGACATCGATTTCCGCCGTGGCGTGGACAACACCGGCCGCGTGGTGGTGGACCTGCCGAGCGACCAGGTGGGCGTCGACATTCAGCGGCGAGGCAACAACCTGGTGGTCGAATTCCTGCAGACCAGCCTGTCCGAGGGCCTGCGGCGCAAGCTCGACGTGTCCGACTTCGGCACGCCGGTCCAAACCATCACTGCCGTACAGTCGGGCGATCGTGTGCGCATGGTGATCGAACCCAAGGGCCTGTGGGAGCACAGCGCCTATCAAAGCGATCGTCAGCTGGTGGTCGAAGTGCGCCAGCAGAAGACCGATCCGCACAAGCTGACGCAGGGCCCGGGCTACCGCGGCGAGAAGCTGTCGCTGAACTTCCAGGACATCGACGTGCGCTCGCTGCTGCAGGTGATCGCCGACTTCACCAACTTCAACATCGTTACCTCCGACACGGTGCAGGGCAACCTGACGCTGCGGCTGAAGGATGTGCCTTGGGACCAGGCGCTGGACATCATCCTGCAGGCTCGCGACCTGGGCATGAAGCGTGTTGGCAACGTGCTGCAGATCGCCCCCAAGGAGGAGATGGCGGCCAAGGAAAAGGCCGAACTGGAAGCGGCCAAGGCGATCCGCGACCTTGAGCCGCTGCGCACCCAGTCGTTCCAGCTCAACTACACCAAGGCCGAGGACATCCGGCAGCAGCTCACCTCGACCAGCGGCTCCGGGGGGGGGGGGGGCAGCAGTGAGGGGCGGTTGCTCAGCTCGCGCGGCAGCGTGATTGCCGAGCCGCGCACCAACCAGCTGTTTGTCTCCGACATTCCGTCGCGCCTGGAGCAGATTGCCGAGATGATCGTCAAACTCGACATCCCTGTGCGCCAGGTGCTGATCGAGGCGCGCATCGTCGAGGCTTCAGACACTTTTGGCAAATCGCTTGGGATCAAGCTGGGCGGCGCCGACCTGCGCGGCGTGCGCGGCGGGGATGCCGGTTATGCGTTGGGCAACGGGGGGCACCGGGTTGCGTTTGGCGGCAACTACAACGCCATTACGGCAACGACCGCAGAGACTGGTGGTGCGGCCAGCTCTCAGTTTTTAAATTTGCCAGCGCTCAGTCTTGCTGGCGCTACACCAGCAAATTTTGCCATTTCCCTGTTCAGTTCGGCGGCGAATCGCTTCCTGAACCTCGAGTTGTCGGCACTGGAAGCCGATGGCAAGGGACGTGTGGTTTCCAGTCCGCGTGTCGTGACTGCAGATCAGACCAAGGCATTGATCGAGCAGGGCACGGAATTCGCCTATCAGGAGGCAACGTCGAGCGGCGCAACGGCGGTGCAGTTTCGCAAGGCGGTCCTCAAGCTGGAAGTCACGCCGCAGATTACACCCGAAGGCAACATCATCCTCGATCTGGATGTCAACAAGGACAGCCCGGGAGGTGTGGTGGAAGGTGCAATGTCCATCAACACCAAGCGTGTGAAGACACAGGTGCTGGTCGAAAACGGTGGTACGGTGGTGATCGGTGGCATCTTCGAGCTCACCGAGACCGAGCAGGAGAACAAGGTGCCGTTTTTGGGGGACATTCCGGTCATGGGCAACCTGTTCAAGCAGCGCACACGCCAGGCGGACAAACAGGAAATGCTGGTGTTCATTACCCCGAAGATGATTTCGGACCGGGGCGCCGTGCGCTGAGTGCGTGCCCGATAACTTAAAGAACCCCTTAACTCGGTTGATGAGAAGCCATGAAAACACTGATAGGTGCATTTGGGTTGACGGCCGCGGCCTTGCTTGCCGCATGTGGCGGCGGCGGCGGCAGTCCGGGCGATACGCAGGAACAGTACAGCATCACGCTGCGCGCAGATTCAACCAATCTGCCGCTGAATATTTCCAATCAACCACCCGGAATCGGAAACAACGCACCCTATACCACCATCCTCTATGTTCAAGCATCGGAGGGCGGGCACCCCATTCTCGATGCCGAGGAAGGTGTCTTCAGTTGCAACGTGCCAGCTGGCCTGGGTTCTGGTCCTCTGTATTACCTCGATGGCAAGGATGAGCACCAGGATGATGACGGCAATCCGCTCGCTTATCGAAGCATCACACTGGGCTCCAACGCGGGTGGGAATTCCTTCCATTTCCACGCGGGCAGTTTGGCCGGCACGACGCGAGTCACGTGTACGGTGACTGATCCGCGGGACAACCGGGTCTACACTGCCAGCGTCGACATTGTGGTTGGCGGTGGGGCGGGTCCGGCAAAAGCGGCAAACGTACGGGCTGCGGTTCAAGCTCCGTTCTATCTCGGAACGCGCGGTAATCTGGGCGACATCCCGGAGAGCGTCGCGTTGCAGGCCGAGATCCGGGACGACGCAAACCAGATGATTCCGAACCCGCAGGCTGCAAACCTGCAAGTCAGCGTGCTGCCGTCCGCGGCTTCCGATGGTGCGCGCCTGTTGTGGAACGGCCAGACCGGCAGCGTGCTGCAGGTCCGCACCGCGAGTGGGCTTGGCTCGCTTGCGCTGCGCAGCGGGCCAATCGCCGGCCCGATCCTGCTTGAGCTGGTGACGGATCGCTTTGACAACAATGTAACCAATGGCATTCAGGATCCGATCACGGCCTGGACCGTGGTCTATGCCTACGACGGCATTGAATCGGCGACCATGGAGGTCGAGGATGCGGAACTCACGGTAGGCAATGGCGTGCCTTTCGCCATGGCACTCAAAGCGTCCGGCGGATTCCCACCCTATACATGGGTCATCGCTGGCGGCAAGCTGCCTGCGGGCCTGTCGCTCAGTCCGTCCGGCGTGATTAGTGGTACACCCAGCGCGCCGGCGGGTGAATATCCGTTCGCGGTGCGGGTGACCGACGGCAAGGCGCGTTACCTCGTAGTGAACCAGGTCATCAAGCTGGAGGGTGATCCGGCCGTGGTTGCGGCGCTGAATGCCAGCTGCGGCGGCAGCGGCAGTGTCTGTGAATTGCCGGAAGCGACTGATGGCCAATCTTATGCTTACGTGTTCTCTGCCATGAGTGCCGATCCGGACCTGCCGATCACCTGGAGTTTCGGCGGACTGCCAAGCCACGGCCTGAACGGGGCGGCGGCGACCGGAACCATCAGTGGCACGGCGACCAACAGCACCTGCGGAGGAGCGACTCCTGTAACCCAGACGGTGATGTTCAGTGTGACGGCGACGCAGGGCACCGTGGCTTCCACGCGGGCCGCCAGCATCAAGGTCAACTGCCCCTGAGCGAACAGGCATCAGGCGCCACCCGCGAGGGTGGCGCTGTCCGACAAATCATTGAACAATCCCCGGTTGATCCGGGGATTTTTTATGAGAGTTTCATTGGTTGGCATGCCGGCCAGCGGCAAGTCCACTGTCGGACGTGCGCTGGCGCGTCGGCTGCGCCTGCCGTTCGTGGACGCGGATACGGTGGTCGAGCAGCGTCTCGGGTGTTCAATCCGCACCTATTTCGAGCACAGGGGTGAAGCCGCATTTCGCGACCAGGAGCAAGCCGTCATCGATGAGCTGACCCAGGCGTCGGCCGGCGTGCTGGCCACGGGCGGCGGCGCGGTGCTGCGTCCCATCAACCGGCAACGCCTGCGCGAACGCGGCACGGTGATCTACCTGCGCAGCGCGCCGGAGCAGCTGTTTCGGCGCCTGCGCCGCGATACCCGGCGGCCGCTGTTGCAGGTGGCCGATCCGCTGCAGCGCCTGCGCGATCTGTATGTCGAGCGCGACCCGCTGTACCGCGAAACCGCCCACTTCGTGCTGGACGCGCATGGTTCGTCGCTGGCCATGCTGGTCAACCGCATCGTGATGCAGCTGGAGCTGATGCCACGCGCGCACCCGGATGGCGATTGATACCGTCCGTGGCGAACTGACGGCCCCTGGCAGCAGTCCGGCACCTGCGCCAGCCCGGCGTGGAAAAGCGTTGCCGGGGTTGCCGGCAGTGCCCGGCGGCAACCACTAAACTCGCGCCCATGCAGGCCACTTCGCAGATCCAACAGGTGCCCATCGAGCTGGGCGAGCGCAGCTATCCGATCCTGATCGGCAGCGCGCTGCTGGACGACCCCGGTTCGTACCAGGTGGCGGCGGCCGGCACCGATGCGCTGATCGTCAGCAACGAGGCGGTGGCGCCGCTGTACGCCGAGCGGCTGGCACGGGCGCTGGCGGCGCGGCATCGCCGCGTGCACCAGGTGGTCCTGCCCGACGGCGAGGAACACAAGACCTGGGAAACGCTGAACCGCATCTTCGACGCCCTGCTGGAGCACGGCGCCGACCGCAAGAGCGTGCTTTATGCGCTGGGTGGCGGCGTGGTGGGCGACATGACCGGCTTTGCCGCCGCCTGCTACATGCGCGGCGTGCCCTTCGTGCAAGTGCCGACGACGCTGCTGGCGCAGGTGGATTCCTCGGTCGGCGGCAAGACCGCCATCAACCACCCGTTGGGCAAGAACATGATCGGCGCCTTCTACCAGCCGCTGGCGGTGGTGTGCGACCTGGGCGTGCTGGACACGCTGCCGGCGCGCGAGCTGTCCGCCGGACTGGCCGAGGTGATCAAATACGGCCCGATCGCCGACATGGGCTTCTTCGACTGGATCGAAGCCCACATCGAGGCCTTGCGTGCGCGTGACCTGGACGCGCTGGCGCATGCCGTGCGGCGCAGCTGCGAGATCAAGGCCGCGGTCGTGGCGCAGGACGAGCGCGAGGCCGGGCTGCGCGCGATCCTCAACTTCGGCCACACCTTCGGCCACGCGATCGAGGCTGGTATGGGCTATGGCGCCTGGCTACACGGCGAGGCCGTGGCCGCCGGCATGGTGATGGCGGCCGAGCTGTCGCGCGAACTGGGACTGGTCGATGCCGGCTTCGTGGCGCGGCTGACGCACCTGCTCGAGCGGGCCGGCCTGCCCACGCGTGGCGCCACCCTGGATGCCGAAGACAATGCCGGTCGCTACCTCGAGCTGATGCGCGTCGACAAGAAGGCCGAGCGCGGCGAGATCCGCTTCGTCGTCATCGAGCGCCCGGGCCGTGCCGGCGTGCGCGCCGCGCCGGACGCGCTGGTGCGCGGCGTGATCGAGCGCTGCTGCGCGGCGGCGTGATGGCCGGCGCTGCAAGGGCCCCACGCCTGGCAGACGAAGATTCGATTCCTGACCCGGGCCTCGACCCGTAGACCAACAGGGCATGTTGCTCGTTCCCTACGCCTGTGACCCGGCGCGCTCGCGCGGCCGACGGCACCCGGTGACGCCGGCGCCGACGCGCAACGAGTTCCAGCGCGACCGCGACCGCATCGTGCATTCGACGGCGTTCCGGCGCCTGGTCTACAAGACCCAGGTGTTCCTCAACCACGAGGGCGATCTGTTTCGCACCCGGCTCACGCATTCGCTTGAAGTCGCCGGACTGGCGCGCTCGATCGCGCGCGCGCTGGGCCTGCATGAGGATCTGGTGGAGGCCATCGCGCTGGCGCACGACCTGGGCCACACGCCGTTCGGCCATGCCGGGCAGGACGCGCTGGACGAATGCATGGCCGGCTTCGGCGGCTTCGAGCACAACCTGCAGAGCCTGCGCGTGGTCGATCTGCTCGAGCACCGCTACCCGGACCATGACGGCCTGAACCTCACCTTCGAGACGCGCGAGGGCATCCTCAAGCACTGCTCGCTGGCCAATGCGCGCCGGCTGGAGGCACAGGAGCCTGGTGGCGTCGCGCGCCGCTTCATCGACCGCAGCCAGCCTGGCCTGGAAGCGCAGCTGGCCAATCTGGCCGACGAGATCGCCTACAACGCGCACGACATCGACGACGGCGTGCGCTCCGGCCTGCTGACGCTGCAGCAGCTGGCCGAGCTGCCGCTGTTCGAGCGCCATCGTGCCGAGGCCTTGCGCGAGCATCCCGGCCTCGATGCGCCGCCGCAGGGGCGCCGCCTGCTCTACGAGTCGATCCGGCGCCTGCTGTCGGCCCAGGTCTACGACGTGATCGACGCCACGGGCGCGGCGCTGGCGGCGGCGGCGCCGGCCGACGTCGACGCCGTGCGCCGCAGCGCCCCGCTGGTGCAGTTCAGCCCGGCCATGCGCGCGCAGTCGACCGAGCTCAAACGCTTTCTCTACCAGCACCTGTATCGCCACCCCCAGGTGCTGGACACCACCGCGCGAGGACGCCGGGTGGTGCGCGAGCTGTTTGCCATCTACCGCGAGCGGCCGGCCGAGATGCGTGCCAGCTTTGCCGGTCGTCCGGATCGCGAGCGCGCGGTGGCCGACTACATCGCCGGCATGACCGATCGCTTCGCCCTGCGCGAGCACGAGCGCCTGAGCGGCCAGAAGCTGTTTGAGCCTGGAAACTGAAGTTGACCCCAAATCCGGCAGTTGCCCATTGATCATCGTCTTGAAACCCGCATGAATATCGATGCTTTTCGCTCGGGTTGCGTGCACCGACCGGGTGGGCGCGCCATGCACCCGAGCCCATCCAGCCGCGACTGCCAGATCGAATGAACGCACGTGCAGCAGCCCGCCGCGCGCCCTGGGTCATCCTGCTGGCCGGGGTGGCTGTCGCATTGCACGTGGGCAAGCTGCCGCCGGCGGTGCCGGTGCTGCAGCAGGAGCTGGGCATCAGCCTGGTGCAGGCAGGCTTCCTGCTGGCCCTGGTGCAGATGGGCGCCATGCTGCTGGGCCTGGTGGCCGGCCTGCTGGCCGACAGCCTGGGCCTGCGCCGCTGCATGCTGGCCGGCCTCGGCTTGCTGACCGCCGCCGGCCTGGCCGGTGCCTGGGCGCGTGGCGCCGGCGACCTGCTGGTGCTGCGCGCGGTGGAGGGCGTGGGCGTGATGCTGGCTGCCGTGCCGGCACCCAGCCTGCTGCAACGCAATCTGCCGCCGGCACGCCTGACGCGCATGCTCGGCATCTGGAGCGCCTACATGCCCTTTGGCACCGCCCTGGCCTTGCTGGCCGGGCCGCTCGTGATGGCGGTGATCGGCTGGCGCGGCTGGTGGGTGCTGATTGCCGCCTGCAGCGGCGCGATGGCCTGGTGGTTGCTGCGCGCCGTGCCAGCCGATCCGGCCCGGCATGCGGTGGCGACCGCGGCGTCGTCGGCGCTCGAGCCCTGGCACCAGCGCCTGCAGGCGACCCTGCGAGCGCCAGGTCCCTGGCTGGCGGCGCTGAGCTTTTCCGTCTATGCCGCGCAGTGGATGGCGGTGATCGGCTTCCTGCCCACGCTGTATCAGCAGACCGGCTGGGGAGGCGCCCTGGGCGCGGTGCTGACGGCGACCGTGGCGGCCGCCAACATCATCGGCAACATCGCCGCCGGACGTCTGCTGCATCGCGGTGTGCCGGCGCAGCTGCTGCTCTGGGTTGGCTTTGGCGCCATGGCCCTGGGTGGCTGGCTGGCCTTCGGCAGCGCGACGCTGGAGGCACCCATGCTGCGCTACGGTGGCGCCGTGCTGTTTTCGGCCGTGGGCGGCCTGGTGCCCGGCTCGCTGTTCGGCCTGGCGCCGCGCCTGGCGCCAAGCGAGCGCACCATTGCCACCACCGTGGGCTGGATGCAGCAATGGTCGGCGCTCGGCCAGATGGCGGGCCCGCCGGTGGTGGCCTGGGTCGCCAGCCGCACGGGCGGCTGGGACTGGACCTGGGCCGTCACGGGTGCCTGCTGCGTTGCTGGCGCTGCGCTGGCCTGGGCGATCGGGCGGCGCGCGGCGCGCGTGTAGGCCCGGACGCCGGGCCTGCGGCTCGCAGCGCCCGCGCCGATAATCGCCCCATGCCCACGCTTGATCCGGAGATCGTCATTGCCGACACGCGCCGCTGGCTCGAGCGCGCCGTGATCGGGCTGAACCTGTGTCCCTTCGCCAAGGCACCCCACGTCAAGGGGCAGATCCACTACACAGTGTGTGCCGGTGGCACCCGGCGCGACCTGCTGGCCGCGCTGCGCAGCGAACTGCAGGCGCTGGCGGCCGCCGACCCGACCGAGCGTGAAACCACGCTGCTGGTGGTGCCGGATCAGTTCGCCGAATTTCTCGACTTCAATGACTTCCTGGACGAGGCCGAGGCGCTGCTGGACGCGCTCGACCTGCAAGGGGTGCTGCAGGTCGCGCCGTTTCATCCGCGCTTCCAGTTCGAGGGCACGCGGCCGGAGGACATCGGCAACGCGAGCAACCGCGCGCCGTATCCGACCTTGCACCTGCTGCGCGAGGACAGCGTCGAGCGCGCGGTGCAGGCCTTCCCGGAGGCCGAAGCGATCTTCCAGGCCAACATCGCCACGCTGGAGCGGCTCGGGCCGCAAGGCTGGGCGGCGCTGGACGTCGGGCCGTCGGCAGGCGAGCCACAGGAGCCGTCGTGAAGAGCGCGGTGCGGGATCGGGGTCCACGGCGCGCTGGCGGACCCGGTGTGGCCTCTGCGCCTGATCGCCACCAGGCGGAGGTGCTGGCCGCACTGCGGCCGGGCCAGTCGATCGAGCTGCTGCAGGAACTGCACATCCTCACACGCGAGGGCCGGCTGAACCAGGATTCGCGCCGCAAGCTCAAGCAGGTCGAGCACCTGGTGCGCTTCATCGAGCCGATCCTGGACGAGCTGGCGCCCGCCGACGGCTGTGAGCTCACGCTGGCCGACCATGGCGCCGGCAAGTCCTATCTCGGCTTCATCCTCTACGACCTGTGGTTCAAGCCGCACGGCAGCGGCCTGATCTGGGGCATCGAGACCCGGCCCGAGCTGGTCGAGCGCTCGCGTTCGCTGGCGGCGCGCCTGGGCTTCGAGCGCATGCGTTTCCTGAACCTGAGCGCGGCCGATGCGGCGCAGGCCGCCGGGCTGCCGGATCGCATCGACGTCGTCACCGCCCTGCACGCCTGCGACACCGCCACCGATGATGCCATCGCCTTCGGCCTGGCCAAGCGCGCCCAGGCCATGGTGCTGGTGCCCTGCTGCCAGGCCGAGCTGGCGGCGCGCCTGCGCCACAACAAGGCCCTGCAGCTGGCCCGTACGCCGCTGGCCGAGCTCTGGCGGCGCCCGCTGCACACGCGTGAAATGGGCAGCCAGCTGACCAATGTGCTGCGCTGCCTCTACCTCGAATCACAGGGCTATGACGTGACCGTGGCCGAGCTGGTGGGCTGGGAGCACAGCCTGAAGAACGAGCTCATCATTGCGCGCTGGACCGGCCGGCGCAGGCACAGCGCGGGCGAGCGCCTGCGTGCCCTGCTGGCCGAGTTCGGCGTGACAGAACTGCTGGCCACCCGTTTTTCCCGGCTGGCGGAGCCGACGCCCAGGTAGTCGGCAGCCCGTGGTCAGGTCGGTGGCCGGGGCGCGGGCGGTTCGGCGCCAGGCCGGTTGCTGGCCGCGCCGAGGCGCCCGCCCGTGCAGCGCTCCAGGCGCGCCAGGTCGCGTCGAGACTGCCGCGCGCTGAAGCCGGCCTGAGCCAGCAGGACGCGCACTGCCGTCGCCTGGTCCCAGCCGTGCTCCAGCAGCAGCCAGCCCCCGGGTCGCAGGTGCGCCGGTGCCGCCGCGACGATGCGGCGAATGTCATCCAGCCCGTCGGCGCCGCTGACCAGCGCCTGGCGCGGCTCGTGTGTCAGGGCCGGCAGGTGCGGGTCGGCCGCGGCAATATAGGGCGGATTGCTGACGATGAGGTCGAACTGCTCGCCGGCGACCGGCGCCAGCCAGTCGCCCAGGCGCAGGTCGATCGGCAGGCCCAGGCGCTCGGCATTGGCCCACGCCAGTGCCAGGGCGTCGGCGCTGGCATCGACCGCCACCACGCGCGCCAGCGGACGGGTGTGGGAAATGGCCAGCGCAATCGCGCCGCTGCCGGTGCCCAGATCGAGCACGTCGAACGGAGCGTCCGCAGGCAGCAGCTGCAGCGTCCAGTCCACCAGGGTCTCGGTGTCGGGGCGGGGGTCGAGCGCGCGCCGGTCCACCTGCAGCGTTAGGCCGTGGAATTCCTTCTGGCCGATCAGGTAGGCCACCGGCTCGCCAGCGAGCCGGCGTTCGCACAGGGCTTCGAAGCGCGCCGACGCGGCGGGCGGCAGAGGTTCGTCTCCATGCGCGATCAGCCAGGCGCGCTCGCGTGGCGAGCGGCCCAGGGCGTGCAGCAGCAGCATCTGGGTCTCCAGGCGCTCCAGCCCACGGGCGCCGGCGACGGACAGGGTCTGGGTCAGCGAGGTCATGGCTGCCGGCCGGCGCAGCGGCCCTGGCAGCATCCGGGCCCGGCCGTCGGTCGCTTACCCATGCGTCTCCTGCAGCTCGGCCATCTGCTCGGCTTCGTGCGTCGCGCGCAGCGCGTCCAGGATCTCCTGCAGCTCGCCGTCCATTACCTGGGGCAGCTTGTGCAGCGTCAGGTTGATGCGATGGTCGGTGACGCGGCCCTGCGGGAAGTTGTAGGTGCGGATGCGGTCGCTGCGGT
>CAYRHV010000045.1:0-12623 GCA_964424045.1 uncultured Ottowia sp.
GGGCCGCGGAGCAGGCCATGCGGGGGCACCCGTGGCCGGGGTCTCCCTGGACACCAGGTGCGTCCCCCCTTGCAGAAGGCTGAGGCCCGCGGCTCCAGACCTGCCTGCGCAGGTCTGGACAGGCCGAAGAGCCGCCGCCTCTGGCGGCGAGCACGTGGAGCGCAGCGACATAGGGGGTGTTTCATTTCAGCAAGGCCAGCGACAGCGCCGGCATGTAGCAAAGCAGCACCAGCAGCACCAGCACGGCGAAGATGAAGGGTGACAGCGACCGGAACAGGCGCATCGGCGGCACACCCGTCATGGCCGAGGCCATGAACAGCCCGGTGCCGACCGGTGGCGTCAGCAGCCCGAGCACCAGGTTCAGGCAGATCACGACGCCGAACTGGAACGGGCTGATGCCGAACTGGTCGGTGGCGATCGGGAGCAGGATCGGCACCACCAGGATCAGCGCCGCGATCCCGTCGATCAGCGCGCCAACCACCAGCAGCATGGCCATCACCATCAGCATGAAGACGAAGGGGCTGGACGTGCTGGCGGAGATCCACTCGGCCACCAGCTGCGGGATCTGCTCGAACGTGATGGTCCAGCCGAACACGCCAGCCGCAGCCACCAGGAAGATCACCAGCGCGGAGTTGCTGGCCGTGCGCGCCAGGATGGCCGGCAGGTGGCTGAACTGGAGATCGCGATAGAAATACGCCCCCACGACCAGCGCCGCCAGCGAGGCAACGGCCGCCGACTCGGTCGGCGTCGCCAACCCGGCCAGGATGCCGCCGACCATGATGACCGGCACGATGAGGGCCGGCAGGGCCTGGGCGATGGCGCGGCCGGCCTCGCTCGCCGTCATCCAGCGATCCTTGGGATATTGCTGCTTCAGGCCGACCAGGGCGACGATGATGAAGAAGCTGGCGCCCATCAGCAGACCCGGGATCACGCCGGCGACGAACATGTCGCCGATCGAGATGTGGGCCAGCACGCCATAGATCACGAACAGCATCGAGGGCGGGATGATCGGCCCCATCAGGCCGGCAGCGGCCGTGATGGCGGTGGCAAACGGCTTGTCGTAGCCCTCGCGCTCCATCTGCGGCACCATGGCACGCGACATGATGGCGATCTGCGCCACGGCCGAGCCCATGATCGCCGCCATCATCATGTTGGCCATCAGGTTGATGTAGGCCAGGCCGCCGCGAAAGCCCCCGAAGAAGACACGCGCGAAGTTGATCAGGCGGCGCGTCAGCCCCCCTTCGTTCATGAATTCACCGGCCAGGATGAACAGCGGGATGGCCAGCAGGCCATACGACTCGACCGAGCCGAAGAACTGCTGCCCGAACGATTCGAACAGCACCGTGTTGCCGGAATACCAGATGTAGAAGATCGCCGTCAGGCTCAGGCCGACGCCAATCGGCACCTGCAGCAGCAGCAGGACGGTGAATACCAGGAAGGTCATCGCGCGGACTCCGTCTGCTCGTTCATGTAGCGCCCGCCCGGGTCGCGCCACAGGTTGGCCAGCGTGTGAAAGGCGACCGACAGGCCGAAATACGGCACGATCAGCCAGACCCAGAACTTGGGCAGCGAGAAGGTGCTGGCGCGCTCCTGATACATGAAGTTCATCGTCTCGGCACTGAATTCGGCCACGTCGAAGCCGTGGCGCGCGAGTTCGAGCGGCGAATACCAGTTCCAGGCAAAGGCAATCAGCAGCAGCGCGAACAGCAGCACGCTCAGGTCGATGAACACGCCGACGGCGCGGCGCAGCCCCGCCGGCAGGTAGTCGACGAGCACCGTCACCATCAGGGCCTGGCGCCTCTTGAGGGTGACCGCGGTGCCCAGGAAGACCATCCAGACCATGATGTAGATGGCCGTCTCGTCAACCCAGAACAGCGCCAGGTTGAGCGCCCGGGTGACGACGTTCAGGACGATCAGCAGCGTCACCGCTGATGCGCAGACACCCGCCACCGTCAGTTCGAGGCGCGACAGGCGCTCTGACCAGCGCGCCAGCTTCGCGGCCTGACCCCTGAACGACATGACGTCAGTTCCCGCCGGACAGGCTGGCAGCAGCCTGACGCAGGTCCGCCAGCGCAGGCGAGCGCGACTTCCACTTCTTCTCCCAGCCATCCACTGCCTGGCGGAAGAAGTCGGCATCCACGTCCTTCACGGTCTTGCCGGTGGCGCGCACCTCCTTGTCCCAGTCGGCCTCCTTGACCAGATAGGCATCCATGGTCTCGCCCAGGCGCTTGCGCATCAGCTCGGCGATCTGTTTCTGGTCTTCGGGACTCATGGTCTTCCAGACGCGAGCCGAAACCACGCCCACCATGGGCCACATCATGTGCCTGGAGATCAGGATGGTGTCGGCCAGATCATGGAACTTCATGCCCATGATCACCTCCAGGTCCATGTCGATCGCATCCACCTGGCCGTTGGACAGCGCGTCGTAGACGGCCGGCAGCGGCAGCGGTGTCGGTGCCGCGCCCAGCTCCATGAAGAAGTCCCGGATCGGGTCCAGCGGCGTGACGCGGATCTTGCGGCCCTTCAGGTCGGCCGCCGTGTTGACGGCCAAACGGCTCAGCATCTGACGCATGCCACCCATGCCGTAGCCGATGCCGACCACGCCGGCGACGCGCGGCAGCTCGTCGAGCATCCTGGTGGCGGTTTCCGAGCTCAGCAGCGCGCGCGACTGCTGCACGTCCCTGACCAGGTAGGGCGCATACAGCGCAGCGAAGTTCGGCGATTTGTTGGCGAACTCGGCATTCGTCAGGAAGGCCATGTCCAGCGCACCGGTCTGCAACTGCTGCAGCATCTGCGCCTCGTTGCCGAGCTGACCGGAATCGAACACCGCCGCGCTGTGCGCGCCGCCGGTCTCGCTCTTCAGGTCGTCCGCGAACGCCTTGGCCGCCTGGGTCCAGACGTGGCTCGGCGGGGTGATCAGCCCGATGCGGAAGTTCTTCGCCAGCGCCGGGGTCGAAAAGGCACAGAAGCCGGCGACGGCGACGAGCAGGGATACGAATTTTCTCTTTTTCATCTGAGTCTCCTGGACGGATGGATCGGGGAGCAAAACCGCAGCTCCCCGGTTGTCATGCGAGATTGAAGAAGGCGACTGCGTTGTCGCGCAGGATCCGCCCCTTCTGGGCCTCGCTGAGGAAGTCGACGCCGCGCACCAGCCCGCCCACGTCCTGCTCGCCCAGCGGGAAGGGGTAGTCGGAGCCCTGCATCACGTTGTCCACGCCCATGACCTCGGTCAGCAACCGCAGCGCGCCGGGGTCGAACACGATGGCGTCGGTGTGCAGGCGCCGTGCATATTCCGACGGCGGGCGCGGGCAGTCCTTGCGCACGATGTCACGGTGCTTCCAGGCGTTGTCGGTCCGACCGAGCACCCAGGCGAAGCTGCCACCACCATGGGCAAAGCAGATCTTCAGCGACTCGGGAATGCGCTCGAGTGCGCCCGACAGGATGAGCGACAACATGCCGAGCTGGGTTTCCGCCGGCATGGCCACCAGCCACGGCAGCATCCACTGGCGCATGCGATTGCCGCCGGTCATCATGTCCCAGGGGTGGACGAAGACCGGGATGGATTCGTTCGCGCAATGGATCAGGAACTCGACCAGATCCGGATGGTCCAGGTCCTTGTCGCCCACGTGGTTGCCGATCTGCACGCCGACGCAGCCGGCGGCCATCGCGCGCGAGGCCTCGGCGCACGCCAGGCGCGTGTCCTGCAGCGGCACCTGCGCCAATGGCTTGAGCCGGGTCGGATGGGCGCCGCAGAAGGCGATCGCCTTGTCGTTCATCTGCATCGCCCAGTCGGCAGCGCGGGCGGCCTCCCAGGCGTAGCCGAACATGATGGGCGTCGCGCAGACGACCTGAATGTCGATGCCCTGCGCGTCGAGCTCGCGCACGCGGAAATCGGGATCCCACAGCGCCTGATAGACCGGGCGAAACGGCTTCTCGCCCACCATGATCTGGCCGGTCTCGCCACTGGCGTCCACCTGCAGCCAGGGGGCACGCTGGGGTTCGACGGCCTGGGCCTCCTGCTGGCTGATGCGCGGCAGGAAGTGCGAGTGCATGTCGATCATCGTCACTCCCGGGTCTCAGGCGTTGGCGGCGCGAATCGCGTGCCAGGCGGCGTAGTCACGCCCCGGATGCACCGTGCCGCAGTGCTTGCAGGTACGCTCGGCGTCGCTGAGGGCGTAGAACACCTCATACGTGGCGGGCAGGTCGGCCACCAGATCCTTGAGTTCCATCGAGGCGCTCCACACCAGGCCGGCGCACTTGGGGCAATACCAGCTCAGCGTGTCGATCGCACCCGCGGGACGCTTGAGCTCGACCAGGAAGCACAGGCCATTCGGATCGGGGCGCTGCGGCGAGTGCTGCAGGTTCGGCTCCATCAGCCAGACGTCGCCCTCCTTCAGGTCGATGCGGTCGAACTTGCCGCGGTCCCAGATGTTCAGGTAGGCGGTGCCGCGGATCTGGTAGAAGATTTCCTCGGTCGGGTTGGTGTGGAAATCGGTGCGCGTGTTGCCGCCGCCGACCATGTTGATGATGTAGTTGCCGTCCGGGAACAGGGCTGCGTTGTTGACCGGCGGGCGCAGCTTGCTGCGGTTGGCGTCGACCCAGCCCATCAGGTTCTTCGGGGCACCGTATTTCGTTTCCATGGTTGTCTCCTTGGAGAGTGAAGGTCCTAGGCGGACCGGGGGTGATAGGCGGTGGCCTTGATCTCGATCACCAGGTGCGGGTGCGGCAGCTGGTGCACTGCCACCGTGGTGCGGGTCGGGCCGTCGTAGTCGAAATACTCGGCCCAGACCTCGTTGTAGCCACCGAAGTCATTCATGTTGACCAGGAAGACCTGGGTCTCCACAAGATCCGACAGGTCGGCGCCCTCGCTGCGCAGGATGTCGCGGATGTTCTCGATCACGGCCCGGGTCTGGGCCCGGATGTCGAGCTTCGTGACGCCCATCGCGTCCACCTCGACGCCGACGAAGCTGTTGTCGGGCCGACGCGAACTGGTGCCCGAGACGAACAGGAAGTCACCGGCCCGCTTGACGTGCGGGAAGCGGCCGCGCGGCGTGGCCTTGCCCTGCACGACGCCCGTGTTCTGATTCGTGGTCATGATCTTGCTCCTCTGGTTGGTTGTTGGGCCGCGTGGTCGCCCGTTCACCGGCGGTCCGGTTGAAACGATGGCAGGCCGGTCGTCAGAAATCCTGGTTACACACAGTGAAACGAAACCGACCCCAGCGCATTGGCGCCGCTGCCGATGTGGCAGGAGACGTGGAGCCCGGGGGCCAGGGCCTCGGCCGCGGTGGCGCCGCCGGCCATGATCAGCGAGCCCGCCGGCAGCTCGATGCCGGCTTCGTGGGCCAGGCGGGAACCCTGCACCACGGCGCGCAGCGGGTGCCCGAGGATGGCGGCGGTGGAGCCGATCTGGACGTCGCGGCCGTCGAACTGCAGGCGCACGCCGGCGTTGTCCAGGCCCTCGAAGCGGCGCGACCAGGGACCGACGACAAGGCCGGCAGACGAGCAGTTGTCGGCCACCACGTTCTCCAGGTCGAAGCGGAAATTGCGGTAGCGCGAGTCGATGATCTCCATCGCCGGCGCCACCGCCTCGAGGTAGTCGACCGCCTCCAGGGCCGTCAGCGGGCCGGTGATGGCGCGGCGCGTGAGGAAGCAGACCTCGGGTTCGACGCGCGGGTGGATGTAGCGCTTGAGGTCGACGTCGCCGCCCTCCTCTTCCACCATGGCATCGGTCAGCAGGCCCCAGATCAGGCTGTCGACGCCCATCTGCACCATCTTGGCGCGGCTGGTGAAGCCGAGCTTGGTGCCGTTGATGCGCTCGCCGCGCGCCACCCGGCGCTGGATCGAGGCGCGCTGGATCTGGTAGGCCTGGGCCAGGTTGAAATGCCCCGGGGCGAACTGTTCGACGTCGTGCGCCTCGTGCGCGGCGCCGTCGAGAACGGCTGCGACTTCTTCGATCATGCTCATCGCTCGGCTCCTGTCTCGGTATCGTCCAGGTTGCGGCCGAAGGCGGCGCTGACCTGGCCCAGGCCCTCGATGCGGGCCGTCAATACATCGCCCGGTGCCACTTCCACCATCGGGCCCAGCGCGCCGGTCAGCAGCACATCGCCCGCCCGAAGCGGCGTGCCCATGCGCACCAGCACGTCGGCGAGCCAGAGCGCCGCGTTCAGCGGGTTGCCCAGGCAGGCGGCGCCGGCGCCGACCGATACCGGCTCGCCGCGCCGCTCCATGACCATGCCGCAGCCGGCAAGGTCGAGTGCCGACAGCGGCACCGGCTGCGTGCCCAGCACGAACAATCCGCAGGAAGCGTTGTCGGCCACGGTGTCGGCGAGCCGGATGTCCCAGTTGGCGATGCGGCTGCCCACCACCTCAATCGCCGGCAGCGCATAGGCGGTGGCGCCAAGCAGGTCCGCCACGGTGTGCTTCTGGTGCACCAGGTCGCGCTCGAGCACCAGGGCGATCTCGGCTTCGGCCTTGGGCTGCATCAGGCGCGACCAGGCGATCTGCTCGCCGTCACAGGCGGCCATGTCGGCAAACAGGGCCCCGAAGTCGGGCGCATCGACACCGAGCTGCTGTTGCACGGCCTTCGAGGTCAGGCCGATCTTGCGCCCCACGAGGCGCCCGCCGGCGCTCAGGCGCATGGCGCTCACCGCCTGCTGCACCGCATAGGCGGTGGCGAGCGAGTCGCCGTCACCAGCGGCGGCCTGGATCTGTTCGCGCACCGGCGCGATGGGCTGACCACCCTGCTGCGCGGCCCAGAGTTGATCGGCAATGGCCTGGATCTGCTGATTCACCTTGATGTTCTCCCTGCCCATCAGACGCGAATGCTGATGTTGGTGATTTCCGAATAGAAATCGAGCGACCAGCGTCCGCCCTCGCGTCCGATGCCGGACAGGCCCTTGCCGCCGAACGGCGTGCGCAGGTCGCGCGAGAACCAGGTGTTGACCCAGACGATCCCGACCTTCAGGCGCGGCGACACGCGGTGGGCGCGCGAGAGGTTGGTGGTCCAGACCGTGGCGGCCAGGCCGTAGTCGGTGTCGTTGGCGCGGCGCACGACCTCGTCCTCGCTGTCGAACGGGGCGAGGTGGCAGACCGGCCCGAAGATTTCCTCGCGCACGCAGCGCGCATCGTCGGGCAGGCCGGTCCACAGGGTCGGCTGGATGAAGGCGCCGTGGTCGCGCGCGTCGCCGAACTGCGGCACGCCGCCGCCGGTGACCACGGTGGCGCCCTCTTCCAGCGCCAGCTTGAAGTAGGACAGCACCTTGTCGCGGTGCTCGCGCGAGATCAGCGAACCCATGTCCACGTCCGGATCGTCGGGCCAGCCGATCTTCATCGATTCGGCCCTGGCCTTCAGCGCGGCCACGAACCGGTCGAAGATCGGCCGCTCGACATACACGCGCTCGGGGCACAGGCAGACCTGGCCGGTGTTGGTGAACAGCGCACGCGCCATGCCGTTGACGGCAGCCTCGAAGTCGCAGTCGGCAAACACGATGGCGGCGTTCTTGCCACCGAGCTCGAAGGACACCTCCTTCACGCCGTCGGCCACCGCCTTCATGATGGCGGCGCCGGTGCGGGTCTCGCCGGTGAAGGTGACGGCGTCGATGCCCGGGTGCGTGGTCAGCGCCTCGCCCGCCGAGCCGGGACCGAAGCCGTGCACCACGTTGAACACGCCGGCCGGTACCTTCGCCTCATGGAAGGCCTCGGCGATCAGCACCGCCGAGGATGGCGTCTCCTCGGACGGCTTGCAGACAATCGCGTTGCCGCTGATCAGCGCCGGTGCCGCCTTCCAGGTCAGCGACAGGATCGGCAGGTTCCACGGCGAGATGCTGGCAACCACGCCCAGCGGCTTGCGCTTGACGTAGTTGATCAGCTGCGTGCCATCCGGCAGATTGGTCTCGAAGAATTCGCCATGGGCCGCCTTGCCCAGGTCGGCGAAGGTGCGGAAGTTGGCGATGCCACGATAGACGTCGAGCTTGCGCGCCTGTTCGACCGGGCGGCCGGTGTCGGCCACCTCGGCCTGCAGGAACTCGTCGAAGCGGCGCTCGATGACGTCGGCGACGCGATGCAGGGCGGCAGCGCGCTCTTCCACCGTCGAGCGGCCCCAAGGACCCTCGTCGACCGCCTTGCGCGCGGCGCGCACCGCCCGATCGATCAGGGCGGTATCGGCCTCATGCACCTGGGCCAGCACCCGGCCGTCGATCGGGCTGACGTTGTCGAAACGCTGGTCGGTCTCGACGAACTCGCCGTCGACGTAGTTGCGCAGGGCATCCAGCGTGGGCGGCAGCGTGATGGCACGGGCCATGTGTGTCTCCTCAGGTAGCGCGCATCATGCGCAGCGATGAGGAGGACTTTAGGAAACCCGGCCGCTCCTGAAAAGCGAATTCGAGTCACCGATCCATAACCAAGAGGAATGGATCAAGACCGTGCGGAAAATCGGGATCTCAGGGAGAAGCCGGCTGTATTGCGTCGCCCGCTGCGTGCAGGGCGTCGATGAAGCGCTGCACGGCGGCATTGCCCGACCGACGCTGGGCGCGACGGGTGTAGCCGACGGTGCTGAAGGGCCCCAGGCTCGGCACGGGCAGCACCACCACCAGGCCGTCAGCGGCCAGCCGCGCAGCCACCGACTGCGGCATCAGGGCCACCATGGGACGGCGCACGAGCAGGCCGATGTTGGTCAGGATCGATACCGATTTCACCAGCTTGCGGGGCAGGCCCAGGCCCTCGCGCTCGAAGAATTCGCGTACCGCCGGGTAGGCGACGGCATCGGGCGTCGGCACGATCCACTCCAGCCGCCGCAGCTCCGATGGACGGACCCGGGCCTGCCCGGCCAGCGGATGGCCGGGACCGACCACGACGCTGAGCCCCTCGTCATACAGGGGCACGTGGATCAGGCGCAGGCCGGGCTCGACCCCCTGCAGCGCGGCCGATGCATTGGCCGGCAGGAAACCGACCATCAGGTCGAGCTCGCCCCGCGCCAGTGCCGGGAACAGCGTCGTGTTCGGGCCCACGCGCACCGTCACCACCACGTCCGGGGCCGCCTCGCGCAGGCGCGAGATCGCCTCCGGCAGCAGGGCCGCCGACGCCGTCAGCATCGCACCCACCGTGACCTGGCCGGTGGTCCCCGCATGCCAGGCGTTGAGCTCGTCGGTCATGTCCTGCAGGCCGGCCGTCATGGCGCGGACGTGCCGTGCAAACAGCTGACCGAACTCGGTCAGTTCCACGCCCTGCTTGCTGCGCAGGAACAGCTGGCCACCGAGCTGCAGCTCGAGCTCGCGCATCGACTTGCTCACCGCCGGCTGGGTCATCGCGAGCTCGCGCGAGGCGGCCATGATGGAGCCGGCCTCGGCCACCTTCTCGAAGATCGCCAGCTGCGCCACGCGCAGGCGGCGCGCCAGGCCAGCGGCGCTGAGCGCGCGCCCCGAACGCGAGCGCGAGGCCGGACTCACATCGGCCGTCCTGCGGCCAGCCAGTCACCCAGGCGCCGCACGCCCTCGGCCAGCCGGCCCGCGTCGCGCGAGGCAAAGCACCAGCGCAGCCAGCCCTCGGCCTCGGGCCCGAAGGCGATGCCGGGCGCCAGGCCGAGCTCGGCCTCCTGCACCAGGCGCCTGGCCAGCGCCAGCGAGTCGGCGTGGCCGTCGATGCGCAGGAAGGCATACATGCCCCCCGGCGCGCTGCTGGTGGAGACGCCCGGCAGCTGCCGCAGCAGCGGCACCAGGGTGTCGCGGCACTGCCGCAGGTGCGCCACGACGCGCGGCGTGATGGCATCGACCTCGGCCAGCGCCACCTGCGCCGCGCGCTGCACGAACACCGGTGCGCAGGAGGTGTTGAACTCGATCAGCTTGCCGACCTGCGGCGTCATCGACGCCGGCATGACGAGCCAGCCCAGGCGCCAGCCGGTCATCAGGAAGGCCTTGGAAAAGCTCTGCACCACCACCAGCCGATCGTCGGGCGTGGCCAGGTCGAGGAAGGACGGCGCCGCGCCGCTGGGGGTGTCGTCCAGGTAATAAAGACGTTCGTAGACCTCGTCGGCCAGGATCCAGGTGCCGGTCTCGCGGCAGCGCGCCAGGATCGCCTGCTGTTCGGCGCGCGACAGCGTCCAGCCCGTCGGGTTGTTGGGCGCATTCAGCACCAGCAGCCGGGTGCGCGGCGTGATGGCCGCCAGCAGCTCGGCCAGATCCAGCGTCCAGGCGCCGTCGGGCTGCGGCCGCAGCGCCACGCAGGACAACCGGGCACCCAGGATGCGCGGCTGGGCCGTGAGGTTCGGCCACACCGGCGTGACCGCGACGACCTCGTCGCCGGCGTCCAGCAGGGCCTGCATGGCCAGCATCAGGGCGTTCACGCCGCCCGAGGTGATGGCGATGCGCTCGGCTTCGACCGGCCCATGCAGGGCACTGGTGTAGCCGGCCACCGCCTGGCGCAGCTCGAGCAGGCCCAGGTTCTGGGCGTAGAAAGTTTCGCCGGCCTGCAGCGAGGCGATGGCGGCGGCGCGCACCGGCTCGGGCGTGACCTCGTCGCTTTCGCCGAACCAGAATGCCAGCACGTCGGCGCGGCCCATGCCGGCATTGGCGACTTCGCGGATCCTGGATTCCTCCAGGTCGAGGATGGCTTGACGCATGGACAGCGAACTCATGTAATGGCCAGGAACGCAAGCATCGCACACTTGATGCCGACCCGGCCGATCCGATGGAGCCCGCAGCATGCCCGCCCTGACCCGACGATTCGCCCTGCTGGGCTGTCTGCTGGCCCTGACCGGCGCCCCGCTGCAGGCCGCCGGCCGGGCCGGGGCGACGGATCCGGACACGCCCGCGGACGGCACGACGCCCCGGCGCAAGCGCGCGCCCTCGGTGCGCGTGCCGCGCTACGCCAGCGGCGAGACCCACACCCAGCGCCAGCGCCGCGAGGAAGCGCGGCTGAAGCGCGAATGCCGGGGGCGCCCGAACGCAGGCGCCTGCCTCGGCTACGCGCGCTGAACCTGCGCCGGCGGCGGGCGCAGGCAGCGCTCAGGCGAGCGGTACCGGCACGAACAGCTGCTGGCCGTCACGCTCGATCAGCAGGGCCACGGATTTGTCGGCCTTGGCCACCACGCCGCGCACCTGCTCGACGCTGGTGGCGGGCTGGCCGTTGACCGACAGCACCACGTCGCCCGGCTGCACGCCGGCCATGGCGGCAGCGCCGTTGGCCTGCTCGACCATCAGGCCGCTGCCGACCCCGGCGGCGCGCTTCTCCTGCGGTTGCAGCGGACGCAGCGCCAGGCCCAGCTGGCCGGACTGGCCCGGCTCCGCCTGCGCCACGGCCTTGCCGGCGGGCTTCGCACCCTGCAGCGTCGCCATCACTTGCTCGGCGCGGCCGTCGCGCCAGACTTCCAGCGCCAGCCGGTCACCCGGCCGGGCCAGCGCGATGCGCGCCGGCAGGTCGCCCGAGTCCAGCACCGCCTGTCCGTTGGCGCGCAGGATCACGTCACCGGCCTTCAGCCCGGCCTGGTCGGCGGCGCTGCCCGGCTCCACCTGCGCCACCAGGGCGCCTTCGGGCCGGGGCAGCTTGAAGGAATCGGCAAAGGCCTGGTTCACCGGCTGGATGGTCACGCCCAGGCGCGCGTGCTCGACCTTGCCGTGGGCGACGATCTGGTCCTTGACGTGCGAGGCCAGCTCGATCGGGATCGCGAACGACACGCCCTGGTAGCCGCCCGAGCGGCTGTAGATCTGCGAGTTGATGCCGACCACCTCGCCACGCGCATTGAACAGCGGACCGCCCGAGTTGCCGGGGTTGACGGCGACGTCGGTCTGGATGAAGGGCACGGCGCTGTCGTCCGGCAGCGAACGCCCCTTGGCGCTCACCACGCCCGCTGTCACGGTGTTCTCGAAGCCGAAGGGCGAGCCGATCGCCAGCACCCAGTCGCCCGGCCGCAGCGCCTGGCTGCTGCCCAGCGGCACCACCGGCAGGCCGCTGGCGTCGATCTTGATGACAGCCACGTCGGTCTTGTCGTCGCGGCCCAGCACCTTGGCCTTGAACTCGCGCCGGTCGGTCAGCTTGACGGTCACGTTCTTCACGCCGCGCACCACGTGCGCATTGGTCAGGATCACGCCGTCCGGGCTGACGATGAAGCCCGAGCCCTCGCCGCGCACCGGCATGTCGGCGCCCGGGCCGCCGCGCGGCCCGAACTGGAAGGCGCCGGGCGGCAGGCCGAAGCGGCGCAGGAAGTCCTGCAGCGAGGGATCGATCTGGGCCTCGGGTCCGGCGTCGTCATCGTCGCCCACCTGTTGCATGCCACTGGTGCTGATGTTGACCACGGCCGCACCATTGCGCGCGGCAATGCTGGCGAAGTCCGGCGCCGTCACGGCACCGGGAATGCTGGCCTCGGCCACGGCGGCCGGCTGGGCCTGCACCGCGCCCACGCCGTGCAGGGCGGTGGCGCCCATGCCGCCGATCACGCCCGCCGCCAACAGGGCGGCCACCAGCCGGGACGATTTGAGTTGCAAGCGGTTCATCACAGTTCCTTTCGCGCTCCATCCGTGGAGCCATGGCGCGACTGTGACGAACCAGAATTAGGCCAGGCTTAAGGCAACGCTGAACCAGTCTCCGTGATGCGGCGCGCCCTGCCTGGGGATGGGATGCAAGGCTGAGTGCCG